>NZ_BCQR01000083.1 GCF_001552175.1 Actinomadura kijaniata NBRC 14229 | reverse complement strand
CCGGGCAGCAGCGCCCGCGGCGTGCGGGCCGCGGCCCGCAGCGCGTCGCCCGCCCGCAGCCCCGCGAACGTCAGCGCCGCCTGCCCGCGCGACACCATCGGCGTCAGCGGCAGGACGAACGGCGTCGCGCGCACCAGGTGCGGGGCGGTGCGGGCCATGAGGAACCCGCGTTCGACGGCGCTCTCGTGGGCGACGTCCACCTGCCCGGACGCCAGGTAGCGCAGCCCGCCGTGGATCAGCTTGGAGCTCCAGCGGGAGGTGCCGAACGCCAGGTCGTGCGCGTCGATCGCGGCCACCGACAGCCCCCGCGCGGCGGCGTCCAGCGCGACCCCCGCGCCGGTCGCGCCCAGCCCGACCACCAGCACGTCCACCACCTCGTCGGGAAGGGCGTCCAGCTCGCGGGCGCGGCGCTCGGCGTTCAGCGAGGAACGGGCGGGCGAGATCATGGGGCGAGGGTCCTCTCCAGGGTGTGGCGGAGTTCGGCGTCGAACGCGTCGGGGGACAGCTCGGGGTCGGCGGCCTCGGTCATCGTCGGGACCGACAGCGCGAACGACTGGATGACCAGCAGCACCGCGCGGGCCTGCCGCACCGGGTGGTCGGGGCGGACCGAGCCGTCGGCGTGCCCGGCGCGCACCGCCGCCTCCAGGATCGCCAGGAACGCCTCCTGGCTCGCGCCGCGCCGGTCCAGCACGTAGGGGAGCAGCAGCTCGGGGTCCACCTCGACGATCTTGCGCAGCAGCGGGTGGTCGCGGAACGTCCGCACCCCGGCGACCAGACCCTCCACCAGGCGTTCCCGGGTGGGGCGGCCGTCGTCGGGCGGCTGCGCGGCGGTCGCCAGCGCCGTCCACTCCCGGGTCATCAGATCGCCGACGATCGTGCGCACGTCCGGCCAGCGCCGGTACAGCGTCATCCGCGACACCCCCGCGCGGCGGGCGATGTCGGTCAGCGTGGTCCGGCGCACCCCGACGGCCAGCACGCAGTCGCGGGCGGCGTCCAGCACGCTGTCGTCATCGGTCCTGTTGTGACGATTCGACGTCATATGTCACAGTGTAAGCCACACGTTCCGGGTGACGACAGAGGGAGACGGTGTGGAGACGCGGGACATGCTCTGGAGCGGCTGGGGAGATCCGGCCAAGGCGACCCCGCTGCCCGAGCCGGTGACCGGGCTGCTGCGCGACCTGCTGGGCGTCCGGCCCGGCGACGCGCGGCCCGCCGGGCTGCACGAGATCACCCTCGCCGACCCCCGGCTGTCCGAGGCCGACCTGGCCGCGCTGCGCGACGCGGTGGGGGGCACGGCGGGCGGGGAGCACGTGCGCACCGACGCCGAGGCCCGCGTGCGGCACACCCGCGGCAAGTCCACCCCCGACCTGCTGCGCATCCGCGCGGGCGAGACCTCCGACGCCCCCGACGCCGTGGTGCTGCCCGGCTCGCACGAGGAGGTGCTGGCGGTCCTGGCGGCCTGCACCGAGCGGCGGATCGCCGTGGTCCCGTTCGGCGGCGGCACCTCGGTGGTCGGCGGCCTGGCCCCGCGGGGGGTCGCGGCGTTCGTCGCGCTGGACCTGCGCCGCCTGGACGCCCTGGTCGAGGTGGACGAGGTCTCCCGCACGGCCGTCCTCCAGCCGGGGCTGCGCGCCCCGCGGGCCGAGGCGCTGCTGAACGGGCGCGGCTACACCCTCGGCCACTTCCCGCAGTCGTTCGAGTGGGCCTCCATCGGCGGGTTCGCCGCCGCGCGCTCCAGCGGGCAGGCGTCGGCCGGGTACGGCCGCTTCGACGAGATGGTGGTGGGCCTCACCGTGGCCACCCCGCGCGGCACCCTCGACCTGGGCCGCGCGCCGCGGTCGGCCGCCGGGCCGGACCTGCGCCAGCTCGTGCTGGGGTCGGAGGGCGCGTTCGGCGTCATCACCTCCGTCCGCGTGCGGATCCACCCGGTGCCGGAGGAGTCGGCCTACGAGGGCTGGCGGTTCCCCTCGTTCGAGGCCGGCGCGGCGGCGCTGCGCCGGGTCGCCCAGGACGGGCCGCTGCCGGCGGTGCTGCGGCTGTCCGACGAGACCGAGACGATGATCGGCCTGGCCGACCCGGCGGCGGTCGGCGCGGGCCTGTCGGCGGCCTCGGGCTGCCTGGCGGTCATCGGCTTCGAGGGCGCCCGGGGCCGGATCGCCGAACGCCGGGAGAAGGTCCGCGCGGTCCTCGCCGGCGCGGGCGGCGAGCCCCTCGGCGCCGGGCCGGGGGAGAAGTGGGAGCACGGCCGCTTCAACGCCCCCTACCTGCGCGACGCGCTGCTGGACGTCGGCGCGTTCGCCGAGACCCTGGAGACCGCCGCGTTCTGGGCCGACATCCCGGGGCTGTACGCGGCCGTCCGGACGGCGCTCACCGACACCCTCGGCGCCGCCGGCACCCCGCCGCTGGTGATGTGCCATATTTCGCACGTGTACGCCACCGGCGCCTCCCTCTACTTCACGGTCGTGTCCGCCCAGGGCGAGGACCCGGTCGCGCACTGGGCGAAGGCCAAGCACGCCGCCAACGACGCGATCCTCGCGGCGGGCGGCACCATCAGCCACCACCACGGCGTCGGCACCGACCACCGCGACTGGTACGCCCGCGAGATCGGCCCGCTCGGCGTGGACGTGCTGCGCGCGGTCAAGAACGGCCTGGACCCGGCCGGGATCCTCAACCCCGGTGTGCTGATCACCCCCGCTTCCCCCGAGGAGTAGCCCGTGCGCACGTTCACGGCGGTCGTCAACCCCACCTCCGGCGGCTCCACCTCGGCCGCCACCCTGGTCCCGCTGGCCCGGCTGCTGCGCGAGGCCGGGGCCGAGGTCGTCGTGGAGTACAGCCGGGGCCTGGAGCACGCCAGGGCGCTGGCGCGCGGCGCGGCCGACGCCGGGCACGTCGTGCTGGGCGTCGGCGGCGACGGCATGGTCGGCTGCGTCGGCGGCGCGCTGGCGGGCACCGGCGCGGTGTTCGGCATCGTGCCCGCCGGGCGCGGCAACGACTTCGCCCGCCAGCTCGGCGTCCCGCGCGACCCGGCCGCGCTCGCCGCGCTGCTGCTGGAGGGCGAGCCCCGCGCCGTGGACGCCATCGACGCCGACGGCACCCCCGTCCTCGGCAGCGTCTACGCGGGCGTGGACGCCGTCGCCAACGACAACGCCAACCGGACGCGGCTGCTGCGCGGCTCGGCCTCCTACTACGTGGGCGCGCTGCGCGCCGTGCTGTCCTGGAGGCCCGCCGACTACGTCGTGACCGTCGACGGGACCGGGTACCGGCGGCGGGGCTACACGGTCGTCGCCGCCAACTCCGGCTTCTACGGTTTCGGACGGCACATCGCGCCCGGCGCGAGCGTGGACGACGGGCTGCTCGACGTCGTGATCGTGCGGCACGGGCCGAGGTCGCTGTTCTTCGGCGTCATGCGGGAGCTGTCGGACGGGTCGCACGTGCGCCGTCCGCAGGTGGAGGTGCTGCGCGGCCGGGAGGTCCGCATCGAGCTGGCCGACACCCCGGCGATGGCGGGCCGCGTCCTGCCCTACGGGGCCGACGGCGAGCTGCCCGGAACGCTGCCGGTGACCGCCCGCGTCATGCCGGGGGCGCTGCGGGTCCTCGCCCCCTAGACGGGGGCCCCGGAGGGGGCGTTACCGGACCCCGGCGTAACCGTCCGACTTTTGATCACTCCATTTGGGTTGGTTTACGAAGGCATTACAGGCAGGCCGATAGCGTCGTGTTTAGTCCCGATTGAGGGATCTACAGGGTCGTCTGTGGAGGCATCATGGGAAGGCGACAGCTCGCCGTTCTGGGGGGACTCATGATGACCGCAGGCACCCTCGCCGTGGTGGCGCCGGTGTCTACGGGGGTGGCGCCGGCGTCCACCACGCTTGTCGGGGGCGCTGCGGACGGTCCCCCGACCCGCGCGGTCGCGGCCGCCCGGTTCCGACCCGTTCCGGTGCGCAGCGTGACCTGAGATGACCAGCCACCGGGCCCGGACGCTCCAGAGCGGCCGGGTCCTCGTGCTGTCCGCCCCGCGCGCCGGGAACACGCCCCGCCGCCATGTCTGGTCCCCGGCCGCCCGCGGCCGTAGGGTAAGGCCCCGTGCGCACCCTGCTGAACGTCGTCTGGCTGGTCCTGTCCGGTCTCTGGCTGGCCATCGGCTACGGGATCGCCGGGATCGTCTGCTGCGTCCTGATCATCACGATCCCGTTCGGCATCGCCTCGTTCCGGATCGCGCTGTTCGCGCTCTGGCCGTTCGGCAACACCATCGCGCGCCGCCCGGACGCCGGGACGGGGTCGGCGGTCGGCAACGTGATCTGGTTCCTGGTGGCCGGGATCTGGCTGGCGATCGGCCACCTGCTCACCGGGCTCGCGCTGTGCGTGACGATCATCGGGATCCCGCTCGGGATCGCCAACTTCAAACTCATCCCGGTGTCGCTGACACCGCTCGGCCGCGAGATCGTGCCGACCGGCGACCGGGCGACGTTCGGGGTGCGCTGACCGGCGCCGTCCGGGCGGAGCCGCCGGTCCCCGGACGGAGCGTGATCACCCGATCGCGGTGCGAACTGTGGCATAGATCTCGTTCCGGCATCGGCACCGCATCGACTGGATCTCCCCCCTCTCCACCCCAACCAAGCTTTTGGTCAAATGGCCTTCACCGGCCACTTCCGTGGGGCATCGTGGCCGCCGTTCACGGACAGAGACCATTCGGGGGTGTGATCATTTGCCGGAGGTGCATGTGACAACAAAGGCATCCGGACCCGGACCCGCAGGTGGCGGCGGCGACGACAACGGCGCGTATCTGCGGATCGAGCAGAGCGTGGAGTTCCAACGGCTCCGCGCGGCGTTCCGCCGCTTCGTCTTCCCGATGACGGTCGCGTTCCTCGTCTGGTACCTGCTGTACGTGGTGCTGTCGGCGTACGCGCGCGGGTTCATGGGCACCAAGGTGGTCGGCGAGATCAACGTCGCCCTGGTGTTCGGCCTGCTGCAGTTCGTCTCGACGTTCGCCATCGCGGTGCTGTACGAGCGGTACGCCCGCCGGAAGCTGGAACCCCTGGCCGCCTCCGTCGACACCTCCGGTGTCGCCGCGAGCGCCGACCGGGCCGCCGTCGAGAACGGCCCTGAGACCACCCCCGAGAACGGTCCCGAGGACCAGGCCCCCCGGAAGGACGAGCGATGATCCGCCAGACGCTGGCCGCGCCGGTGCTGGCGGCGGCCGAGAACGAGCACCGCACGTTCTCCCTCGTGCTGTTCGCCCTCTTCGTGGCGGTCACCCTCTACATCACCGTGTGGGCGAGCCGGCAGACCCGCACCGCCGCCGACTACTACGCGGGCGGCCGGTCGTTCTCGGCCATGCAGAACGGCCTGGCGATCGGCGGTGACTACATGTCGGCCGCCTCGTTCCTCGGCATCGCGGGCATGTTCGCGCTGTCGGGCTACGACGGCTTCCTCTACTCGATCGGGTTCCTGGTCGCGTGGCTGGTGGCGCTGCTGCTGATCGCCGAGCTGCTGCGCAACTCCGGCCGGTTCACCATGGCCGACGTGCTGGCGTTCCGGATGCGGCAGCGCCCGGTCCGCGCGGCCGCCGGCATCTCGACCATCGTCGTGTCGATCTTCTACCTGCTGGCGCAGATGGTCGGCGCGGGCTCGCTGGTGACCCTGCTGCTCGGCTCGCAGAGCGAGGCCACCAAGATCTGGACCATCGTCATCGTCGGCGCCCTGATGATCTTCTATGTCACCGTCGGCGGCATGAAGGGCACCACCTGGGTCCAGATCGTCAAGGCCGTGCTGCTGATGACCGGCGCGTTCATCATGACGGTCTGGGTGCTGTCCAAGTACGGCTTCAACCTGTCGAGCCTGCTGGGCGACGCCGCCGCCAAGAGCGGCAAGGGCGACGCGTTCCTGCAGCCGGGCCTGCGGTACGGCGCCACCGACATGTGGTCCAAGCTGGACCTGCTGTCGCTCGGCCTGGCGCTGGTGCTGGGCACCGCCGGCCTGCCGCACATCCTGATCCGCTTCTACACCGTGCCGAACTCGCGCGCCGCGCGCACCTCGGTGAACTGGGCGATCGGCATCATCGGCGCGTTCTACCTGATGACCCTGGTGATCGGGTTCGGCGCGGCGGCGCTGGTCGGGGGCAAGGCGATCGCCGCGCAGGACAAGGGCGGCAACACCGCCGCGCCACAGCTGGCCGAGACCCTCGGCGGCGGCGCGGGCTCCACCGGCGGCGCGGTGTTCCTGGCGATCATCGCGGCGGTGGCGTTCGCGACGATCCTGGCCGTGGTCGCCGGGCTCACCCTCGCCTCGTCCTCCTCGTTCTCCCACGACATCTTCGCCAACGTGCTGCGCCGCGGGAACGCCACCGAGCGCGACGAGGTGAAGATGGCGAAGATCGCCGCGCTGGTGATCGGCGCGGTGGCGATCGTGCTGTCGATCTTCGCGCGCGGGATGAACGTGGCGTTCCTGGTGGCCCTGGCCTTCGCGATCGCCGCCTCGGCGAACCTGCCGACGCTGCTGTTCTCGCTGTTCTGGAAGCGGTTCAACACCGTCGGCGCGGTCGCGGGCATCTACGGCGGCCTGATCTCGGCGCTCGGCGTGGTGCTGCTCAGCCCGATCTGCTGGGGCGGCAAGTCCTCCACCCTGCCCGCGGGCAACCCGACCGCGCTGTTCAGCGACACGGTCGTCGCGATGATCCCGTTGCAGAACCCCGGCCTGATCTCCATCCCGGTCGGGTTCCTGTGCGCCTACCTCGGCACGGTCCTGTCCAAGGAGAGGACCGACGACAAGTTCGCCGAACTGGAGGTCCGGGCGCTCACCGGGACCGGCGCGCACTGACCGGAAAACCGTTTCGCGCGGGGGCGCGCCGAACGGCTTGACGCGCAGATCACCTCCGGGGAAGGGTGAGACCACCCCCTACCCCCCGGAGGTTTTCTGTGTCCGGAGACCGTCCCGCGTCCCCCGCCTCGGGCAACTCGCGGCAGTCGGAGGCGGGAGCGGGATGGAGCTGCCGGACGCCGGGCAGCTTCGAGGACCTGCTGCCCGAACGGGTGTCGGCGTTCTCCTGGCGCCGCCCGCTGGTGCTGTGGCGGTCGCGCAACGACGTGGTCGCGCACCTGTTCGGCGACCCCTCCAACGCCATCCGCCGCCGCTGCGTGGCGGCCCTCACCGAGCGCGGCACCCCCGCCGGGTTCACGATGCACCGGCAGGCGGCGGAGTTCTCGTTCCTGCTGACGGGCGACACCGGCGAGGGCGACCGGTCCCAGTACGCGGTGGTGCCGCCGCTGCTGAACGCCGGCGCCGACACCGACTTCATGGTGATCGCCAGCGACGTCATCTACCCCGCCGGCGACGCCGCCGACTACCCGGAGAAGTTCTTCCGGCCCTACCGCGACTACCCGGGGCCGATCTACGCGGTGCCCGGCAACCACGACTGGTACGACGGGCTGCGCGGCTTCCTGCACGTGTTCTGCGACCTGACGGCCGACTGCCTGCCCGACCGGTGGCAGGGGCCGCTGGGGCTGGTGCCGAGGCTGCTGTGGCGGCGGCCCGGCGCGGTCGACGAGGCCGCGCTGGCGCGGGCGCGGCGCGAGCACCGGGGCGCGCCCGCGCAGCGGGCGACGCAGCCCGGACCGTACTGGACGATCGACACCCCGTCGCTGCGGATCGTCGGCATCGACACCGGCATCACCGGGACCATCGACGCCGACCAGGGCCGCTGGCTGCGCGGGGTGTCGGCCGGGCCCAAGCCGAAACTGCTGATCACCGGCAAGCCGCTGCGGGTGGACGACCGGGTGAGGCCGTGCCCGATCGAGGGCGGCGGGACCGTCGACGAGATCGTGGCGGACCCGGCCCACCACTACGTCGCGGCGATCGGCGGCGACATCCACAACTACCAGCGCTACCCGGTCCGGGTCGGCGACCGCGTCATCCAGTACGTGGTCGCGGGCGGGGGCGGCGCCTTCATGCACGCCACCCACACGATCCCCAGGACGCGGCTGGTGGACGAGGACGCGTTCCGCTGCTACCCGCTGCGCGGGGACTCGCTGTCGCGCTACAGCAGGCTGTACGGGCGGGTGCTGCGGCTGCCGGGGCTGTTCGAGCTGACGCCGCGGGAGGCGACCGCCGCCGTCCGGCACCGCCTCGGGATCACCCCGGCGCGGTCCTACGGGGACGGGGAGGCCTCGCGGCCGTCGCGGCGGGCGCTGCTGGTCGCCGCCCTGCTGGGCGTGCCGCGCGCCGGGGGAGGGCGGCGCAGGCTGCGGCTGCCGGTGAAGCGGCTGCCGCAGCGGTTCCGGTCGGAGCTGGCCGACTGGGACCGGCCGCCGTTCTTCAAGAGCTTCCTGCGGATCGACGTCACCGGGACCGAGCTGCGGATCCGCTGCTTCGCCGTCACCGGCTGCGGCGACCAGGAGACCGATCCGCCGTGCGAGGACGAGGTGACGATCCCCTTGCGGAGCCCGTCCGGTGACACCTGATCGACCGCGAACCTGACAGTTGGGTAACAAGAAGGGGGATTGGTCAGTTCGGCGGGTGTTCCTCCCGTAGATTCGTCCGCCATGAGTTACCCCCAGCAAGGCCAGGGACAGCCCTACCAGCAGCAGCACGCCCAGGCCGGACACGCCCAGGCCCCGCTGCCGCAGCACGCGCCCCAGCACGCGCCCCAGCCGGTCGGCGCCGGCTACCAGATGAAGCGCCGCAACCCCCTGGGCGCCTGGCTCGGCCTGCCGATGATCACGCTCGGGATCTACGGCCTGGTCTGGTTCTACAAGGTGCACGAGGAACTGCACGGCTACGACCGCCGCATCGGCAACTCCGCGGTCAACGCGCTGCTGTCGCTGCTGTTCGGGTTCATCACGCTCGGCATCTGGCCGCTGGTGATGTGGGTGAAGCTGGCCGGACGGATCTCCCAGGCGCAGCGCGCCGCGGGCCTGCCGGGCAGCTGCAACGCCGCGCTCGGCTTCCTGCTCGGCATCTTCGGCTTCGGCGTCCTGTACTACCAGATCGAGCTGAACAAGGTCGTCGACCGCTACCAGGGCGCCCCGGCCGGCCAGCAGGTCCCGCTCGCCGCCTGACGCGTCCCCTTCCCACGCGTCCCCTCCCCCTGACCGCGCCGCCCCTCCGCGCCCTGCCCGGGCGCGGAGGGGTTTCTCCGTTCTGTCGGTGGCGGGCGCGAGAATGATCCGGTGAGGATCGCGGTGGCCGTCGGAGCCGGCGGCGGGGGCACGCTCCAGGCCCTCGCCGAGGACGGCGCGCCCGCGGGGGAGCCCGAGACCGTCGCCGACCTGGTGGCCGCGGTCGCCGCGCGGGAACGTTCCGACGCGCCGCGCTGGGTGTGGGCCTCGACCGCGCGGGTGTACCCGGCGCTGCTGCGCGCCGGGGTCCGGGTGGCGCGCTGCCACGACCTGGAGCTCGTCGAGAGCCTGCTGTCGGGGCACGCGGGTCGGTACGGGGAGCCCCGGTCGGTCGCGGCGGCCTGGGCGCGGATGCGGGGCGAGCCCGTGCCCGAGGACCGGCGGCCGGAGGAGGCGCCGCCGCAGGCGTCGCTGTTCGACGACGCGCTGTTCGACGGCGCCCCGCCCGGTGAGGGGGCCCCGGCGGGCGACGACATCGCGAAGGTCACGGGCGTGTACGCCGAGCAGCTGCGGCGCGTCGCCGGGATCGAGGGGTTCACGCTGCTGGCGGCGGCCGAGTCGGCGGGCGCGCTGGTCGCGGCCGAGATGGGCCACGACGGGCTGCCGTGGTCGGCCGAGCGGCACGACGCGCTGCTGACCGAGATGCTCGGCCCCCGGCCGGGCGGCGGGCTGCGGCCCCGCCGGCTCCAGGAGCTCGCCGACCGGATCAACGCCGCGTTCGGCGGGCGGACCCCGGTCAACCCCGACTCCCCGGCGCAGATCGTGAAGGCGTTCGCCGCCGCCGGGCTGCCGGTCGCCTCCACGCGGGCGCACGTGCTCAAGCGGGTCGACCATCCGGCGGTCCCGCTGCTGCTGGAGTACAAGGAGCTGGCGCGGCTGTACACGGCGCACGGATGGACGTGGCTGGACACGTGGGTGCGCGACGGGCGGTTCCGGCCCGAGTACGTGGTCGGCGGCGTGGTGTCGGGGCGGTGGGCCACCAACGGCGGCGGCGCGCTGCAGATCCCGCGCGTGCTGCGCCGGGCCGTCGTCGCCGATCCGGGATGGTCGTTGGTCGTCGCGGACGCCGCCCAGCTGGAGCCGCGGGTGCTGGCGGCGCTGGCGGGGGACCGGGCGTTCGCCGACGCGGCCGCGCAGGGCGACCTGTACGCGGCGCTGTCGGACGCGTTCCCGGATGGCGGGGAGCTGACCGCCCGGGAGAAGGCCAAGCTCGCGCTGCTGTCGGCGATGTACGGCGGCGGCACCGGGGAGGCGGTGCAGTTGCTGGCGGTGCTGAAGAGGCGCTTCCCCGACGCGTTCGGGTACGTGGAGGCGGCGGCGCGGGCGGGGGAGCGCGGCCAGCTCGTCCGCTCCCGGCTCGGCCGCACCTGCCCGCCGCCCTCGGCGGACTGGCGGGCGCTGACCGCGACCGGCGACGAGCGGTCGGCGTCGGCGCTGCGCGGCCGGGGCCGCTTCACCCGCAACTTCGTCGTCCAGGCCACCGCCGCCGACTGGGCGCTGGTGCTGCTGGCGACCCTGCGGCTGCGGCTGCGCGCGCTCGGCCCCCCGCACCTGGTGTTCTTCCAGCACGACGAGGTCATCGTGCACACCCCCGCCGGGCTGGCCGACCGCGTCGCCGGGGAGATCCGCGCCGCCGCCGAGGAGGCGGGACGGCTGCTGTTCGGGCGGACCCCGGTCGTGTTCCCCATGGAGATCGCGGTCGTCGACGCCTACGCGGACGCCAAGTAGGGGCGCACAATGCCGTCATGGTGATGTACGCCGGGCTCATCGAGATCCGTTACACGGGAGGGCAGCGCGACGAGCGCGACGGCGCCCGCGCCGCGCTGGCCGACGCGCTGTCCCGGCGGCGCGTGACCGACTCCCTGGACGTCGCCGAGGGGCCCGGCAACACCGTGCTGGTCCGTGCCGTGCTGGAGGGCGCGAGCCCGCTGGCCGCGCTCACGGCGCTGGACGGGGCCCTGGGCGACGCGCTGCTGGACACCGGCCTGTTCGAGGAGTTCGACGTCTCCCGCCGCGTCCTGCACGCCGCGCCGCTCGACGTCGCCGAGCAGGCGGCGGCCTGGTCCGGCGACCGCTACCGGTGGCGCGACGCCCCGCCGGACCGCCGCCGGGCCCGGCTCAGACGCCGGAGGTGACCCCGTCCGGCCGCACCGTCCAGGGCGAGTCCCCGTCGACCGCGTCGGTGTGGGTGATCTGCCGGTAGCCGCCCTCCAGCGGGGCCAGCTCCTCCGGCGTCAGCACGTCCTCGATCCGGTCGAAGCCGTCCGGGGCGCGCTCGGCGACCGCGTCGAGGATCGCGTCGCCGGGGTTGGTCCGGTTGGCCAGCACGATCGCGTTCACCTCCTCCCGGCGGGCCGCGTCGTAGGCCGCCAGCCCCTCCACCGCGCCGTCGGCGCGCGCCAGCTCCCAGGCCAGCACACGGGCGTCCACGACGGCCTGCGAGCCGCCGTTGGACCCCAGCGGGTACATCGGGTGGGCGGCGTCGCCCAGCAGCGTCACCCGGCCCCGGCTCCAGAACGGCAGCGGGTCGCGGTCCACCATCGGGTACTCCAGGATCCGGTCCGCGCCGCGGATCAGTCCCGGCACGTCCAGCCACGGCACCTTCCAGTCGGCGAAGTACGGCAGCACGTCGGCCAGCCGCCCGGTGCGGTCCCAGTCGGCGATCTCGGTCAGCTCGGTGGTCGGCTCCTGCACCTCGCCCAGCCAGTTCACCAGCGCGCGGCCCCGCCCGTCGGCCTCCCGCGACACCGGGTAGCAGATGAACTTGGCCCGGAACCGGGTGCCCAGGACCGCCATGGTGCGGCCGGTCAGGAACGGGTCGGCCTCGGTGACGCCGCGCCACAGCCGCACCCCGTTCCACAGCGGCCCGCCCTCGCCGGGGTGCAGGGCGCGCCGCACCGCCGAGTGCAGCCCGTCCGCGCCCACCAGCACGTCGGCGGTCTCCTCGCGTTCGGCGCCGGTGGCCTGGTCGCGCAGCCGGACGCGGACGCCGGTCCCGGTGTCCTCGAACCCGGTCACCGCCGTGCCGGTGCGGACCGCGTCCGCGCCGAGCCGCTCCCGCACCGCCGCCAGCAGCAGCATCTGCAGCTCGCCGCGGTGGACGAAGTACTGCGGGTACCGGTGGCCGAGGCGCCGCCCGCGCGCCTGGCCCCACACCCGGTTGCCGTGCCGGTCGAAGTGCACCAGCTCCTCGGCCGGCAGGCCGGTGGCGGCCAGGGCGTCGCCCAGGCCGAGCCCGGTGAGCTCGCGGACGGCGTGCGGCAGCAGGTTGATGCCGACGCCGAGCGGCCGCAGCTCCCGCGCCGAGTCCACGATCCGGGCGTCGAGCCCGGCGGCGCGCAGCGACAGCGCCGCGGTGAGGCCGCCGATCCCGGCGCCCGCGATCAGAACGCGCATGCTCACTCCTCCAGGGTCGGTCGTGCGGGTCGCGCCGGTCAGCCGCGCGCGGCGTGGTGCCAGGCCAGCGTCCGCCGCTCCACCAGGTGGAACAGCAGGTTGAACAGGCAGCCCAGCACGCCCAGCAGCACGATCCCGGCCCACATCTCGGACATCTGGTAGCTCTGCTGGGCGTTGATCAGGTGCGCGCCGATCCCGGTGGTCGCGCCGACCAGCTCGGAGACCACCACCAGGATCAGCCCGAAGGCCAGCCCGATCCGCAGCCCCGCGAAGATCTTGGGGGCGGCGGCGGGCAGCACGATCCGGGTCAGCCGGGTCGCGCCGGTGATGCCGAACACGCGGGCGGTGTCGAGCTGCAGCCGGTCCACGCCCCGCACCCCGTCGGCGGTGTTGAGCAGCACCGGCCACAGCACGCCGAACGTGATGGTGGCGACCTGCAACTGCATGCCCAGGTCCAGCACCGCCAGCAGGAACGGGATCAGCGTCGGCGGCGGCACCGCGCGGCCGAACTGCAGCACCGGGTCCAGCGCCGCGCGGGCGCGTTCGGAGCGGCCCAGCAGCACGCCCAGCACCACCCCGAGCACGGTGGCCAGCCCCCAGCCGAGGAACAGGTTCCGCAGGCTCGGGCCGAAGTCGTCCAGGGCCTTGTCGGTGAGGAACAGCCGGTCGGCCGGGCCGGTCAGCCAGATGCGGTGCAGCGCCGCCACGATGCGGGAGGGCGGAGGGAAGAAGTCGTCGGCGGCGGCGCGGGAGGCCGCCTCCCACACCAGGGCCAGCAGCACCGCCAGCCAGGTCCTGCGCAGCACCGTCACGGCGTCGCCTCCCCGGTCTGGGCGGTGTGCCAGCGGAACGCCCGCCGCTCCGCCGCCACCAGCGCGGCGTTCACCAGCATCCCGAGCAGCCCGGCCCACACGGCCCCGGCCAGCATCAGGTCGGGCCGTCCGCCGCCGGACTGGGCGTCCATCAGGTAGCCGCCGACGCCCTCCCCGGCTCCGGCGACCAGTTCGGTGCTGACCACCACGACCAGCCCGACCGCCGCGGAGATCCGCACGCCGGTCGCCACGAACGGCGCGGCGCTGGGCAGCGACACCCGCGCCAGCACCGACACCGGGCCGAACCCGAAGCTGCGCAGCGTGTCCTTGGCGACCGGGTCCACGTCCCGCAGCGCGTACAGCGTGTTGATCAGGATGGGCCAGGTCGCGGCGTAGCACACCAGCGCCGTCTTGCTCTGGCTGGGCATCCCGAACACCACGATGGCCAGCGGGATCAGCGCCAGCGATGGGATCGGCCGCAGCAGTTCCACCACCAGGCGGGCGGCGTCGTTCAGCCACGGCGTCGCGTTGAGCACCAGGCCCAGCGCGACCGCGCCGAGCGTGGCCAGCAGCAGGCCGCCGAACCACGCCCGCAGCGTGTCGGCGACCTGCGTCAGGTATCCGCCGTCGGCGGCCAGCACGGCCGCCCGCCACAGCACGGTGGTGGCGGGCGGCACCTGCGACGGATCGCCGATCAGGCGGGTGACCAGCTCGGCCGTGACGACCGCGCCCACCGTTCCGGCCGCGCCGAGGGCGAGCCGGGCGGTACGCGTGAGAGCCATCGGTCCCCGATCAGTTCTCGACGACGATCGACTTCACGTCGAACGGCTCTTTGAGGTAGTCGAACTGCTTCATGACGTCGGCCACCTTCTGGATCCGCTGGGCGCGGGTGGAGGTGGGGAAGGCGTTCATGCTGATCGTGTCGACGATCTGCGGGCTGAGCTGGGTGAACTTGGGGATCTCCTGCTTGAGCACCGCCCGGTCGGCGGCCAGGTTCTGCGCCTTGACCAGCGCCCGCTGGAACGCCGCGACGGTCTTGGGGTTCTGGGCGGCGAACTGCTCGGTCGAGGTGAAGCCCGTGATCGGGAAGTCGGTCGTCGGGCCGGTGGAGAAGTCGGTCAGGATCCGCGCGCCGGTGGACTGCTGGATCTGGGTGACGAACGGCTCGGGCACCACGACCGCGTCGACCTGCTCGCTCTTGAGGAGCTGCTCCTGGTTGGGGAAGGGCGCCATGACGACGTCCTTCTGCTCGTCGATCTTCACCTGGTAGGGGGCCAGCGCGGCCCGCATCAGCAGGCTCGTCTGGTTGCCCCGGGCGTTGGTGCCGATCTTCTTGCCCGCGAGGTCCTTTGGCGAGCGGATGTTGGAGTCCTTGGGCACCAGGATGCAGGTGAGGTTCTTGGTCATGGCCGACGCCTCGGCCAGGATGCGCAGCTTGTGGGCACCCTGGGCGTGGGCCTGGATGACGCCCACGTGCCCGGCGTGGGCGATGTCGAGGCTGCCGCCCTTGAGCTGCGGCAGCGCCTCGGCGGCACCGGTGATCCGGCGCACCTTCACGGTCAGGCCCTCGGCCTTGAAGAAGCCCTTGGACTGGGCGATCTGGATCGCCGCGCCCTCGGTGATGGGCATGACGCCCACCGTGATCTCGGACTTCTCCAGGCCGTTCTTCGGCTTCTCCTCGCCGCCGCCGCAGGCGCTGAGCGGCAGCGCGGCGGCGAGGAGTGCGCCCAGTGCGGCGCGCCGGGTCGGGGTGAAACTGAAAGGCATTGACGCTCCTTGGGGGGAAGAAGGGGTCAAGCTGTCAGGAAAAGATCACCGGGACTGTAGCGCAGCGGGGGCGGGCGTCAGGAGGACCGTGATGACGAGATGATCACGTTTTCAAATTCATTTCTTGACTTTGGCCGCTGACATCACGCCCGTCGGCTTGTCGCCCTTCGCCGCCTCGGCGTCCTTCGGGACCTCCTCGGCCTCGTCCGCGACGTCGCCCTCGGCCTCACCCTCGGCCTTGTCCGCGGGCTTGTCCTCGGCCTTCTCCGCCGTCTGCTCCGCGCTTTCGTCCCCGTTCCCGCGCGCGGTCCCACCCTCGGCGTCGTCGCTGGTCCCGGCCTCGGCGGTCGTCTCGTCGCCGTCCTTGACCGTCTTCTTGACTGCCTTCGCGGCCTCGTCCTCGGCCGTATCGGCGTTCTCACCCTCCGCCACGGACCCGGTTTCGAGCCCGTCCTCGCGCTCGTCCTTCGCCTCGTCCGCCTTGGCCGCGTCGGCCTTCCTGACCTTCTTGACTCGCTTGGTCTTTCCGGCGCCCTTCGGCTTCTCGTCCCTGGCGGTACCAGCGGCGGGCTCGTGCTCGTCGGGCATGGGGTCGGCGGCGGCCGCGCCGCGCACCAGCTTGCCCACCTCGGCCCGCAGCCGCACGAACTCGGCGTCGGCGCGGGTGCCGATCTGGTCGCGGTCGGCGGGCAGCTCCACCGGCAGCTCGGCGCGGACGCGGCCGGGGTTGCGGCCCAGCACCACGACCCGGTCGCCGACGTAGACGCTCTCGTCGATGTCGTGGGTGACCAGCAGGATCGTCATGCCCTCCTCCCGGTGCACCTTCAGGACCAGGTCCTCCAGGTCCTCGCGGGTCTGGGCGTCCACCGAGCCGAACGGCTCGTCCATCAGCAGCAGCGACGGCCGGTAGGCCAGCGCGCGGGCGATCGACACGCGCTGCTGCATGCCGCCCGACAGCTGCCAGGGGTACTTCTTGCCCGCGTCGGCCAGCCCGACCGACTCCAGCGCCGTCTCGGCCTGGGCGCGGCGCTCGGCCTTGGAGCCGCCCTTGCGGCGCAGCGGCAGCGCCACGTTGTCGCGGACGGTCAGCCACGGCAGCAGCGACCGGCTGTAGTCCTGGAACACCACCGCCAGGTCGTCGGGGACGCCCTGGATGGGCGTGCCGTTGAGGACGACCGAGCCGCTGGTCGGGGCGATGAGACCGGCGATGTTGCGCAGCAGGGTGGACTTGCCGCAGCCGGAGGGGCCGACGATGCTGACCAGCTCGCCCTGCGCCACCTCCAGGTTCAGCTTCTCCAGCACGACGTGGTCGCCGTAACTGTGGGTGAGGTCCTTGATCTCCAGCATTCGTGTCACCGTGCCCAGGGCTGTCGAGGGGATGTCAGTGGGGGTTCGTCCGTGGGGGATGCGTCCGTGGGGGCCGTGCGTGTGGGAGTCACCGTAACGCCGGACGGCTAGCGGTCGGCGAGGGTCGGGGTGAGGGAGGGGCGGGCGTTGAGGGCCGCCGCGTCGGAGAACGAGGTCTGCCGGTAGGCACCGGTGATGGTGGCGAGCTCCTCGGACGTCAGCACGTCCTCCACGCGGTCGAAACCGCCGGGGGCGCGTTCGCCGACGGTGTGCAGGACGCGGTCGGCGGGCATGTCGCGGCACGCCAGCACGATCGCGTTGACGGTCTCGCGGCGCGCGGCCTCGTAGGCGGCCAGCCCGGCGGCCGGGTCGGCGGCGCGCGCGAGCTCCCAGGCCAGGACGCGGGCGTCGATGACGGCCTGTGAGCCGCCGTTGGAGCCGATCGGGTACATCGGGTGGGCGGCGTCGCCCAGCAGCGTCACCCGGCCCTCGCCCCAGGACGGCAGCGGGTCGCGGTCCACCATCGGGTATTCCAGGATCTCGTCGGTGGCCGCCAGCATGGCCGGGACGTCCAGCCAGTCGAACCGCCAGTCGGCGAAGTGCGGCAGCACGTCCGCCAGGCGTCCCGCGCGGCTCCAGTCGGCCGGGCCGACCGGGCGGCCGTCGGTGAGCTTGACCTCGGCGACCCAGTTGAGCAGGACCTTGTCGCCGCGTTCGGCGATCGGGTAGACGACGAGCTTGGCGGCGGTGTTGCTGCCCGCCACCGCCATGGTCCGGCCGGTCAGGAACGGCTCGCCCTCGACGGTGCCGCGCCACATGCGGATGCCGTTCCACAGCGGCGCGGGCTCGTCGGGATGCAGGGCGCGGCGGATCGTCGAGTGCAGCCCGTCCGCGCCGACCAGCGCGTCCGCCGTGACGATCTCGACGGCGCCCGACACCCGGTCGCGCAGCCGCACCCGCACCGCGGCGCCGTCCTGCTCGAAGCCCTCGCAGAGGGTGCCGGTGCGGACCGCGTCCGCGCCGAGCCGGTCCCGCACCGCCGTCAGCAGGATCATCTGCAGCTCGCCGCGGTGCACCGAGTACTGCGGCCAGTCGTAGCCGAGGGCCCGGCCGCGCGGCTCGCCCCAGATCCGGCCGCCGTGCCGGTCGAAGTGGACCATCTCGCCGGTCGCGACGCCGGTGGCCGCCAGCGCGTCGCCCAGGCCGAGCTCGGTGAGCTCGCGGACGGCGTGCGGCAGCAGGTTGATGCCGACGCCGAGCGGCCGCAGCTCGGTCGCCGCGTCGACGACGGCCGCCTCGATGCCGGCGGCGTGCAGGCTCAGCGCGGTGGTCAACCCGCCGATGCCCGCTCCGGCGATGAGGACGCGCATGTCACATCTCTCCAAAGCGTTCGGGAACGGGCGGGGCGGCGGCCGCGCCGCCGCCCCGCCGGGTCAGGTGGTGAGCCTCCGGATGCCCGAGTGCCAGGCGAGCAGCCGCTTCTCCAGGAGCGCGAACAGCCCGTTGAACAGGCAGCCCAGCACGCCCAGCATCACGATGCCCGCCCACAGCTGGGTCATCTCGAAGGCCCGCTGGGCGTTGATGATGCGGGCGCCGAGCCCGGAGGTGCTGCCGGTCAGCTCGGCCAGCACCATCAGGATGAGCGCGAACGACAGGCTGACCCGCAGCCCCGCGAAGATCTTCGGGGCCGCCGCGGGCAGGATGATCGTCGTCATCCGGCGGGCGGCGGAGATGTTGAAGACCCGCGCGGTCTCCAGGTACAGCCGCTCCACCGAGCGGACGCCGTCGGTGGTGTTCAGCAGCACCGGCCAGACCACGCCGAACGCGATCGTGACGATCTGCATGGTCGTGCCGAGCTGGAACACCACGATGAAGAACGGCAGCAGGGTGGCCGGCGGGATCGCCCGCGCGAACTGCATGACCGGGTCGAGCAGCTCGTTCAGCACCGCCGACCGGCCGACGAGCACGCCCAGCAGCACCCCGACCAGGCCCGCCAGGATCCACCCGACGAACAGGTTGCCCAGGCTGGTGGAGAAGTCGTCCACCGCCTGCTCGGTGAGGAAGCCGCGGGAGGCCGGGCCGGAGAACCACAGCTCGTACAGGCCCTTGACGATCTGCGACGGCGGCGGGAAGTCGCTGGCGCCCGCGGCGCGGGTGCCGACCTCCCAGAGGGCGATCAGGCCCGCCACCAGCCACAGCCGCTCCACGGACCAGCGCAACGCCCTCATGAGACCCCCTCGACCCGGGCCGTGTTCCAGCGGAACGCCAGCCGTTCGGCGCCGACCAGCAGCGCGTTGATCAGCAGCCCCAGCAGGCCCGCCCAGCAGGCCACGGCCAGCATGACGTCGACCTGCCCGCTGCCGGTCTGGGTCTCGTTGAGGTAGACGCCCAGCCCGTCGCCGCCGCCCGCCAGCAGCTCGGTGCTGATGGACACCAGCAGCGCCACCGACGCCGAGATGCGCACTCCGGTCGCGATGAACGGCGCGGCGCTGGGCAGCGACACCCGCCACAGCACCGACAGGCGCCCGAACCCGAACGAGGCCAGCGTCTCCTTGGCGACCGGGTCCACGTCGCGCAGCGCGTACAGCGTGTTGACGAGGATCGGCCACAGCGAGGCGTAGAACACCAGCGACATCGTCATCTGGGTCGCGGAGCTGAACAGCACCATCACCAGCGGGATCAGCGCCACCGACGGGATCGGGCGGCACAGCTCCACCAGCACCCGGGCGGCGGTGCCCAGCGCCGGGACCGACCCGAGCACCACGCCCAGCGGCACCGCGACCAGCACCGCCAGCAGCAGGCCGCCCGCCCACACGCGCAGCGTGACGGTCAGGTCGGTGAGGTACTCGGAGTCGACGGTCAGGCCGGCCGCCCGGCCGAGGATGGTCGAGGCGGGCGGCAGCGCGGCGGGGTCGACCAGGCCGGTGCGGCTGGCCAGTTCGGCGACGGCGATCACGCCGAGCGCGCCGCCGGCGCCCAGCAGCAGCCGGCGCGGCCTCATGAGCCCGTGACCAGCAGCGGCTTCACCTCAAGGCGGCTCGTGATGTAGCCGAACTGCTGCATGACGTCGGCGACGCGCTGGAGGCGGGTGTCACTGAGGGAGGTCGGGTAGCTGCCGAAGTTCATCGTCGAGGCGATCTGGGCGGTGATGCCCTTGCTGTAGGTCGGCAGGACGTCCTGGACGATCTTGCGGTCGGCGGCCATCGCCTGGGCCTTGGCCATCGCGCGCTGGAACGCCGCCACCGTCTTGGGGTTCTTGGTGGCGAACTGGTCGGTGGAGGCGTAACCGGCGATCGGGAAGTCGGCGGTCGGGCCGGAGGACAGGTCGGTCAGCACGCGGGCGCCGATCGAGCTCTGCATCTGGGTGCCGAACGGCTCGATCGCCTGGACGGCGTCGACGCTCTTGTTCTTCAGCGCCAGCTCCATCTGGGGCGGGGGGATCTCGACGAAGTTCTTGTCCTCGTCCAGCTCGACGCCGTTGGGCTTGGCGGCGGCGCGGACCAGCAGCGTGGAGACGTTGCGCTTGGTGTTGACGCCGATCTTCTTGTTCGCCAGGTCCTTCACCGAGCGGATGTCGGAGTCCTTGGGGACCAGCAGCACGTGCGTCTTGGGGCCGCTCTGGAACGCCTCGGCGACGATCCGCGGCTTGAAGTCGTTCTTGGCGGCGGCCGAGAACAGCGAGACGTAGTTGGTGAAGGAGACGTCGAGCTGGCCGCCCTTGAGCTGCGGGATGGCCACCTGGCCACCGGCGATGATCTTGGTCTTGACGGTGAGGCCCTCGGCCTTGAACAGGCCCTTGCTGATGGCGAGCTGCAGGGGGGCGGTGTCACCGACCGGCATCGTGCCGACCGTGATCTCCGATTTCTCCAGCCCGTTGGCGGACTTGGGCTTGTCATCGCCACCACAGGCGGTGGCGGTGGCCGCGACCGCAAGGGCGAGGACTCCGCTCAGGACGGCGGAACGGCGACGGATGGCAGGCATGTCTGCTCCAGCTTGCGGGGGATGACGAGAGATGAAAGTGATCTTTCAACCAGTGCGGGAGCGTAGCGCACCCCCAACCGGCCTGTGACCGGGGAGATCGGCCGGAAAGATCACATGTTGATGTCCTTCTGACGAAGATTTCGAGCATCCCTCCCGGAGGGATACTCGCCGCGATCGGTCCATTACCGACTCCGGTGAGGGAGGGGCTGCATGGATCAATTGGGGCCAATTGTGACGTATGCGGCCACCGCCGTGTGTAATGATCGGGGGATCCGGGAGTACGGTGTGCCGGTGTGGCCCCTCCGGGCCCCATCTGGCGGGCCGTTCCGCCCGAGGCTCCCCCTGTCGAGCCGACCGGCGTTGTGCCGTACCTTGCGGTGGTCCACACCGAAAATACCGTCATTGTGATCGTTCGGGTTGGCTCTGGCGGTCGCTCTGTGTTGCAATGTTCCGCGCTCGTCGGGCGCGGGCCACACGGGCACCGCGCGACGAGGAGCGAGATCACGGTCGCGCCGGGAACCAGAGAACGCGGTGAGAGGTAGCGGAGGGCAGTGCCGAAAGCGCAAGGACTCCCCGAGTCCCCAGAGACACCCCAGGCGTCCCCGCCGACCAGCGCAGACCCCGGTCCCGGGGGCACGCGGTCGGGCCGGTTCCGGCTGCGTAACTGGCGGGTGTCGGTCCGCCTCTTCGCCCTGATCGCGATCCCCACGACGGTCGCCGCGCTGCTGGCCGGCTACCGCGTCTCGGTCGCCTGGCAGGACGCGCAGAGCTTCCAGCGGATGGAGAAGCTGGCCACGTTCGGTGAGCGGCTGGCCCAGATGTCGCACGAGCTGCAGACCGAGCGCACCGCGCTCGTCGAGCGCGCCGCTTCGGGCGGCCGCAGCGGCGAGGAGGCGGTGGAGCGCAGCCAGCAGGCGGTCGACCAGGCCGCCGCCCGGGTCCGCGCCGCCGCCCGCGAGGTGGACACCACCGACGCGCCGCGGCTGAAGCTGGTGATCGGCAACACCGTCACCCGCGTCGACGGGCTCAACTCGCTGCGCCTGCTCTCCCAGCGCATGGGCGCCAGCGCCATCAACGAGAAGTACTCCGACGCCGTCACCGACCTGAACTCCTTCCACATCCAGCTCGCCCAGGGCGCGCCGCGCACCGACCTGGCGCAGAACGCGCTGGCGCTGTCGGTGCTGGCGCGCGCCAAGGACGCCGCCTCCCGCGAGCAGTCGCTGCTGAACATCGCGCTGTGGACCAGGCGGTTCAACGCCGGTGACCTGGCGGCCATGGACAAGGCGCGCTCGGAGTGGGACAGCTCGCTGACCACGTTCCGCTCGGCGGCCTCGCCCGCCCAGCGGCAGCTGTACGAGGACACCGTCACCGGCCCCGAGCTGGACCGCGCCGAGTACACCCGGGTCACCGCGATGGTCCGGGCCCGCTCCAACGCCAACCTGTCGATCCGTCCGCTCGGCCCCAGCCAGGTCGCCAGCTGGAACCAGGACATGGGCGCCCGCACCGACCGCGCCCGCACCGTCGAGGCGGCGCTGGCGCGCTCGCTGACCAACCGCAGCGCCCAGCTGCGCGACGAGGCCACCACCGGCGCGATCCGCGACGCGGCGCTGCTGGCGGCGGTCCTGATCATCGTCCTGTTCACCACCGTGCTGGTCGCCCGGTCGCTGGTGCGCCCGCTGCGGCGGCTGCGCGGCGGCGCGCTGGAGGTCGCCGGCACCCGGCTGCCCGGCCTGGTCGACCGGCTGCGCGACCCCGAGGCCGCCGCCGGCGGCATCGAGGTCGAGCCGATCGACATCGACTCCACCGACGAGATCGGTGAAGTGGCGCGGGCGTTCGACGAGGTCCACCGCGAGGCGGTCCGGCTGGCCGCCGACGAGGCCGTGCTGCGCGGCAACATCAACGCGATGTTCGTCAACCTGTCGCGCCGCAGCCAGTCGCTCATCGAACGCCAGCTGCGCCTCATCGAGGAGCTGGAGCAGAGCGAGCGCGACGAGGAGCAGCTCGCCAACCTGTTCCGCCTGGACCACCTGGCCACCCGCATGCGCCGCAACTGCGAGAACCTGCTGGTCCTCGGCGGCCAGGAGCAGGTGCGCCGCCGCACCCAGCCGGTGCCGCTGATCGACGTCGTGCGCGCCTCGCTGTCGGAGGTCGAGCAGTACGAGCGCGTCGCGCTGCGCGTGCAGGGCGACATGCGGGTCTCCGGCCCCGTCGTCAACGACCTGGTCCACCTGCTGGCCGAGCTGATCGAGAACGCCACCGTGTTCTCCGCCGAGAACACCAAGGTCACCGTGTCGGGCCAGCTGCTCAGCGGCGGCGGCGCGATGCTCCAGATCAACGACAACGGCGTCGGCATGTCGCCCGAGGAGCTGGAGCAGGCCAACTGGCGCCTGGCCAACCCGCCGATCATCGACTTCTCGGCCGCCCGCCGCATGGGCCTGTTCGTGGTCGGCCGCCTGGCGATCCGGCACGGCATCCGCGTCGAGCTGCGCGCCGCGCAGGGCGGCGGCCTGACCGCGTTCGTGATCCTGCCCGACACCCTGGTCACCCCGACCGAGGCGGGCGGGGTGGGCTCGCGCGCCTTCGGCGGCCCCGAGCAGCGCCCCCACGAGATGGCCGCCTTCCCCGAGGCGTCGTCCGGCCCGCTGCCGACCGCCGCCGCGCCGGTCGCGCTGGCCGAGCCCCCCGCGCCGGACGGGCCACCCGTCCCGGGCGGCGGCCGGTACCAGCGCGAGGACGAGTTCGGGCGGCCGGCGCCGCGCCGCGACACCGGGGGCTTCCCGGCCGTCGCCGAGTCCGGTTCCCACCGCGCCATGGACGAGTCCGGCTCCCACCGGGCCGCGGACGACTCCGGCGCGTACCGCGGGCCGGGCGAGTCCGGTTCCTACCGCGCGTTCGGCGACACCGGCTCGCACCGCGCGTTCGGCGACACCGGCTCGCACCGGGCCCTGAACGACACCGGCTCGCACCGCGCCCTGAACGACACCGGTTCGCACCGGGCGTTCGGCGACACCGGCGAGCTCCGCTCGGTGAACGGCACCGGCGCGCACCGCGCGCCCGCCGACACCGGACCGACCCCGCAGGCGGGCGGGACCGCCGAGTACCCCGAGTACCCGGACCACCCGGCCGCCGACCACGACGCTTCCGGCCACGAGGCCGCCTCCGGCGGGCTGCCCCAGCGGCAGCCCGGCTCGCACCTGCCCGGCCGATCCCGGCCGCAGGGCGACGGACGGCGTCCCGAGCGGCCGACCCCGGTCGTGCCCGAGGCCCAGCCGGAGGTTCCCCGGCCCGCGCCGCAGCGCCCCGAGCCTCCCCGGCAGGTGTCCTGGGACACCGGGCCGCAGGACCGGGTCCCGGCCGAACCACAGGACCGGTGGGGGGAGCGTCCGCCCGCGAACCAGCCGTTCACGTTGGAGGAACCGATCCCCGAGCCGCCCGTCCAGCAGACCGAACCGACCCGGCGGAACGACCAGACACGGCCCGCCGAACCGGCCCCGCCTCGCCAGCGGCCCGCCGCGCAGCGGCCCCAGCGCTCGCCGATCTTCGACGCGATGCAGTCGGAGTGGTTCCAGCGCCGGGACGACGACGCGGTGGCGGAGGATCCGATGAAGGGTTGGTCCTCGCCCGCCGACGCGGGCTTCCAGGCCGCCGAGGCGGCCGCCAAACCGGTGGCGGGCGATCGCACCGCCGTCGGGCTGCCCAAGCGGGTCCCCGGCAAGAACCGGGTGCCCGGCGCGGTCAGCGCCCAGCGCTCCCAGGCCGGCCCCGCTCCCGCGGCGCCGCCGCGGGAACCGGCCCGGGAACAGTCGGCCGACAACGTCCGCAACCGCTTCGCGAGCTTGCAGCGCGGCGTCAGCCGTGGCCGCAGCCAGGTGCGGGGAACCGGGCCGGCCGACACGACAGGTGAGGGTCCGTCGTCGTGGAACGACGGAGAGACGGGAGGAACCCGGTGAACGGGCAGGATCTCAACTGGTTGGTGACGAACTTCGCGGACAGCGTCCCGAAGGTCGCGCACGCCGTGGTGGTCTCCTCCGACGGCCTGCCGATGGCCTACTCGGCGGGCTTTCCGCCGGAGCGCGCCGACCAGCTGTCGGCCATCGCGTCGGGTCTGATGAGCCTCACCCAGGGCGCCGCCAAGATCTTCGACGCGGGCGGCGTGAGCCAGACCGTCGTCGAGATGGACCGCGGGCTGCTGTTCGTGATGTCGATCGCCAACGGCGCGGTGTTCGCCGTGCTGGCCGCGCCCGACTGCGACCTGGGTCTGGTGGCCTACGAGATGACCCTGCTGGTGGAGCGGGTGGGACGCGTGCTCACCCCGGCGCTGCGAGGGGCCCCCGACAAGTCGCCCTACGGGGGACCGCCGGTCCCGGAGATGGGCGCCGGACCGGCCCGCTACTGACCTGACTGACTCTGACGGAGGTCGGCGAGATGGATCGAGGCGGTCCCTACGGTGCCGGTCCGGGCGGCAATCCCCCCTGGGGGTACGACACGGCGCCCGCCCGGCAGCCTGTGCCCGAGGAAGACTCCAGTTCCCTGGTGCGGCCCTACGCCGTCACCGGGGGACGGACCAAACCACGGTACGACCTGGCGATCGAGGCGCTGGTGTCGGCCGCGCCGCACCCGCCGCGCGACGTGGCGATGTTGACGCCCGAGTACCGGGCGATCATGGACCTGTGCCGTTCGGCGCGGTCGGTGGCCGAGGTGTCGGCGCTGCTGAAGCTGCCGCTCGGCGTGGCCCGCGTGCTGATCGCCGACATGGCGCTCGAGGGACTGCTGCGGCTGCACCAGTCGCGTCCCGCCGGAACGCAGCCGGATCTCCGCCTGCTGGAAAGGGTTCTCGTTGGACTTCGCAACCTCTGACCGGGGCACCGGCCCCGGCGGCACCGACGGTGAGCTGACATCGGTCAAGATCGTGGTGGGCGGCGGGTTCGGCGTCGGCAAGACCACCTTCGTCGGATCGGTCTCGGAGATCATGCCGCTGACCACCGAGGCGGTCATGACCGCGGCCAGCGCCGAGGTCGACGACCTGTCGGCGGTGCCGGACAAGACGACCACCACCGTCGCGATGGACTTCGGCCGCGTGTCGCTGGACAGCGAGCTGATCCTGTACCTGTTCGGCACCCCGGGCCAGCACCGCTTCTGGTTCATGTGGGACGACCTGGTCAAGGGCGCCATCGGCGCGGTCGTGCTGGTCGACACCCGGCGGCTGGCCGACTGCTTCGCGGCCGTCGACTACTTCGAGGAACTGGGCCTGCCGTTCGTGGTCGGCGTCAACGGCTTCCACGGCGAGTTCCAGTACAACGTCGAGGACATCCGCGAGGCGCTGTCGATCAGCGCGCACGTGCCGATCGTCGAGTGCGACGCGCGCAGCCGCGAGTCGACCAAGGCGGTACTGATCACGCTGGTCAAGCACGCCATGCAGATGCACATGGCGGGCGGGCCCGCCCCGGTCTGACCCGACCCCGGTCCGCCACGACCCCGGTCCGGCGCGCGAGGAGCTCCGTCGGTGACCCGACCGTCACCGACGGGCCCCGGTGGACGTTCCGCGCGTCACATTCGGCCCGATCCGGCGTCCCTACGGTCGCGTAGGGATGTGTGCACGATGCATGATAATTCGTCGTGATCGAGCAGAGTTCTCTTCCGGGAAACGCGATGACCGAGACTCAGAACGGGACTCCGGCCGCCGGGCGGATCGGCACCTACGTCGCCCTCGGTGACAGCTTCACCGAGGGCATGAACGACCCCTACCCCGGCCGGGACGACGTGTACCGGGGCTGGGCGGACCGGCTGGCCGAGCATCTGGCCGCCCACCATTCCGGGCTGCGGTACGCGAACCTCGCGGTGCGCGGCAAGCTGCTGCGCCAGATCGTCGAGGACCAGGTGCCGAAGGCCGTGGAGCTGGACCCCGACCTGGTGACGTTCTGCGGGGGCGGCAACGACATCATCCGTCCCGGCTCCGACCCCGACGCCCTCGCCGTGGAGTTCGACGACGCGGTGCGGCGGCTGCGCGCCACCGGCGCGCGGGTGGTGCTGTTCACGGGCTTCGACACCCGCGACCTGCGTTCGGGGCACCGCATCCGCGGCCGGGCCGCCACCTACAACATGCACCTGCGGGCCATCGCCGACCGGCGCGGCTGCGACGTGGTGGACCTGTGGTCGATGATGTCGGTGTTCAAGGACCCGCGCGCCTGGCACGAGGACCGGCTGCACCTGTCTTCGGAGGGGCACCGGCGGCTGGCGCTGCGGGTGGCCGAGGTGCTCGGCGTCCCGGCGGAGGGTGGCTGGCGGGAGCCGTGGCCGCCGCTGGAGGCGGCGGACTGGCTGACGATGCGCCGCGAGGACGTCCACTGGGCGCGGACCTACTTCCTGCCCTGGGTCGGCCGCCGGGTGCGGGGCCGTTCCTCCGGCGACGGCCGCGAGCCCAAGCGCCCGACCCCGCTGCCGCTGTGACCGCAGGCCGAACGGCCGTCCCCCGCGGCGGAAGTGCCGCGGGGGCGCGGCGGGGACGGCGGTCAGGGGCGCGGCGGCCGGAGGCCGTGCCGCTCAGTGGACCGGGGGCAGCGCCTCCTCCAGGGAGCGGACGATCCGCATGCGGCGGTGCAGCCCGGTGATCTCCAGGGTGCGGCGGACGATGGGTCGGGGACCGGCGAGCGTGAGGCTGCCACCGGCGGCGGTGACGGCCTTGTAGCAGTTGACCAGGACCGACAGTCCCTGGGAGTCCATGAACTCCAGGTCGGCCAGGTCGAGCACCACATGGTCTCCGTGGGCGGCGCGGGCGGCGCGCAGCCGTTTCCGGAGGTCGTCGGCGTTGGCGAGATCGAGCTCGCCGCGCAGGCTCACGAGCGTGCGCTCACCATGCCGACGCGCGGTGATCTCCAGTGGAAGCACGGGGTGGTTCCCCCTCCGTTCCGGGTGCTCTCGCCGGAGCCCCGGCGAAAGCTTTCCATATGGCAACTATCGCGGACGGTCCCCGCCCTGCCAAGCGGTACCGGCCCACCGGAGCGTTCCATCGAGGTTTTTCCCGGCGCGCCGGGCCGGACGGGCCGGAAGGGATGTGCGTGATCGGCCCGCGCCGTAGGGTGCTCATCAGGTACCCGTTCCCCTGACGACAAGGACCCTCGCTGGTGAGCGCGCCCCGGTTGCCGGACCATCTGGAACTGCTGCTGACCGACGAGCCCGTGCTGGACGTCTACGCGTTCGGGCCCTGGCGCGTTCCGGACGGGCTGTACGAGCGGATGCGGGAGCGCGCGGTGGCGTTCAACGCCGACCCGCGCGCGGCCGTGCTCTCCCGGCGGCTCAGCGACTTCTACGGCCCCGACACCTCCGTGACCGGGGCCGAGCAGTGGTCGCTGCTGACGTTCCTGCTGGGCGCCTCGGCGGTGCGGGCGGGGTCGCGCGGCGACGTGGACTACGAGGTGCTGGGCGACTTCCTGGCCGCCCCGGAACGGGCGGTGCGCGACCCGTTCGCCTGGTTCACCCAGGGCGGCCGGTGGCGCCCGCCGGGGCTGTGGCTGCCCGAGCCCGCCGGGGACGACCCCGAACGCCGCGCGGTGATGTACGAGCTGGCCCGCGCCGGGCTGGAGGTGTTCGAGGGGCTGGAGCCGGTGGCGGCGCGGCGGCGGGCGCTGGCCGGGCTGTTCGACCGGCGGGCCGCCGACCCGGCGCTGCGCGAGCAGGACCTGACCGCCCCGCTGGACCGCCTGGACGAGCTCTGGTCCGCCGGGCTGACCGACGAGGAGCTGGCGCTGCTGCCGGAGCTGTCCGGCCCGGTCGGCTACCTGGACTGGGCGGTCGCGGGCCTGACCGCCGCGCACGGGCGCCTCGTCGCCGCCGTCGGGGAGGGCGACCGCCTCCCCGACGCGCTGGCCCGGCTGCTGCTGGCCGCCGAGGTGCGGACCGCCCCGGCCGAGCTGGCGGTCCCGCTCGGCGCCGACGGCCACCAGACCCTCACCGAACGCCTGCGCGCGCTGCGCGACGACTTCGCGGTGGAGCCCTGGCAGCAGGAGGTGCGCGCCTGGCTGGCGCGCGGCCTGGTGGCGGGGGAGGCCGACGCCTGCCGCGCCTGGCTCGACATGGCGGTACGCGTGACCGGCGCGGCGCAGGGGCTGCCCGACCCGGCGGCCAGCCCGCGCTGCCTGGTGCCGATCCGGGCGTTCCAGACGGACCTGCGGCGGCTGTTCGCGGGCCGCCGCGTCGTCAACCCGATCGTCGAGCGGCTGGCCGCCCGTCGCCCCGCCGAGCCCCCCGCCGAAACCGCCGCCGAGCCCGTCACCCCCGCCGGGCCCGCCGCCGGGCCCGAGCCCGAGGGCGAGGGCGAGCCCCTGGTCGGGCAGCCGGAGCTGACCCGGACGCTCCAGGACGGCCTGGGCGCGCGGCTGGCCGGGCTGCGCCCGCTGCGGCTGCTGGTCGCCGGGCCCGAGGGCACCGGCCGGGGCACCGCCGTCCGGCTCGCCGAGCGCGTGCTGGTCGAACGCGGCGCGATCCGCGACGCGCTGTGGATCTCCGACCAGGTGTTCGCCTCGCTCGGCGTCAGCGACGCGGTCCTGTGGCTCCAGGCGCGCGTCCGCGACTGCGTCGAGGGCCGCCTGCTGCTGGTGGTCGACGACCTGGAGCGCCTGGCCGCCCACGAGCGCTGCGGCCTGGCGGCCGTGGAGGAGCTGCGGCGGCTGATGGCCCGGTCGCCCGGCCTGGACGTGGTCGCGCTGTGCCACGCCGACGGCGACCGGCGGCTGTTCGACGTCAACCCGGCGCTGGTGCGCGCGTTCGAGGTGGCCCGGACCCGCGACTTCACCGAGGCCGACCACGCGGAGCTGTTCCGCCGCGCGGCGGCCGACCGCGGCGTGGACGTCACCGCCGGGGCCGCGCGCGCCGCCGGGGCGCTGCTGGCCCGCACCCCCGCGCTGCGGAACCTGCGCGGCGCGCGGCTGGCCGAGCACCTGGCCGCCCAGTGCGCGAGCGCCGCCGTCGAACGCGCCCTGGCCCGGGAGAGCGCCGCCGCCCCTGCCACCGACCCTGCCACCGACCCTGCCACCGACCCTGCCGCCGACACCGACGACGACGCGCCGACGATCACCGAGGCGGACCTGCCGCACCGGCTGCTGCCCGGCCACGCCACCGGCGACCCCCTGGCCGACCTGGACGCCTGCGTCGGCATCGCGCCGGTCAAACGCGAGATCCACGCCCTGGTCGCCGAGGCCCGCGCCGTCCACCTGCGCCGCGAGGCGGGGATGCGCGCCGGGGCGCGGCCCCGGCACCTGGCGTTCGCCGGGAACCCCGGCACCGGCCGCCGCACCGTCGCCGGGATCCTCGGCCGCGTCTACGCGGGCCTCGGCGTGCTGTCGTCGGGCCACCTGGTCGAGGTGGAGCGCGCCGACCTGCTCGGCGACCTGCCCGGCGAGGGCGCGATGCGGGTGCGGCGGGCCCTCGGCCGCGCCCAGGGCGGCGTGCTGGTGGTCCGCGACCCGCACACCCTCGCCGCGCCCGACGCCCCCTACGGCCGCGAGTCCCTGGACGCGCTGGTCGCCGCCGCGCAGAGCGACCCCGAGGACCTGGTGATCGTGCTGACCGGGCCGGAGGACGGGCTGAACGGCCTGCTGCGCGCCAACCCCGAGCTGGCCGCGCACGTCCCCCTGACCCTCCACTTCCCGGACCTCACCGACGCCGAGCTGGCGGAGGTGTTCCAGCGGCGCGCCGCCGCGTCGGGGCTCACGCTCGCCGACGGCGTCGCGGAGAAGGTCGCGGCGCTGCTGCGGGCCGCGCCGCGCGGGCCCGGCTTCGCCAACGCCCGCCTGGCGGCGAACCTGCTGGAGTGGGCGGTGGCGCTGCAGGGCCGCCGGGTGCTGGCCGACGGCGTGGTCGACGAGACCGAGCGCCTCGACGAGATCCTGCCCGCCGACGTCCCCGACTCCCTGGTCCCCGACCGGGAGACCGGCCGGGGACCCGGCGACCCGCTCACCGAGATCGACCGGCTGGTGGGGCTGGCGGCGGTCAAGTCCGAGGTCGCGGGCCTGGTCGCCGACGCCCGCTCCGGCGAGCTGCGCCGCGAGGCCGGGCAGCCGGTCCCGCAGCCCGCCCGGCACATGGTGTTCACCGGCAACCCCGGCACCGCCAAGACCACCGTCGCGCGGCTCGTCGCCGAGGTCTACGCCGACCTCGGCCTGCTGTCGTCGGGCCACCTGGTCGAGGTGACCCGCGCCGCGCTGGTCGCCGAGTACGTCGGGCAGACCGCCCCGCGCGTGCGCGCCGCCGTCGAACGCGCCCTCGGCGGGGTGCTGTTCATCGACGAGGCGTACGCGCTCACCATGGGCGGCGGCGACCAGCGCGACTTCGGCCACGAGGCGGTCGCCGAGCTGATCGCCCTGATGGAGGAGCACCGCGCCGACCTGGTGGTGATCGTCGCCGGGTACGACCGGCCGATGGAGGCGTTCCTGCGCTCCAACCCCGGCCTGGCCGCCCGGTTCCCCAAGCGGATCCACTTCCCCGACTACACCGACGAGGAACTGGTCGAGATCTTCGCGCACATGGCCACCGGCCACGGGTTCGCGCTGTCCGACGGGGTGCTGGAGGCGGTGGCGCGGCGGCTGGCGGCCGAGCCGCGCGACGAGTCGTTCGGCAACGCCCGCCTGGTCCGCAACCTGCTGGAGGAGACCATCTCCCGGCAGGGGCGGCGGCTCACCGCCGCCGCCGACGCGGCCCCCGAGACGATCACCGCGGCCGAGGTGTGCCTGCTGCGCCCCGAGGACCTGCCGCCGGCCCCGGACCGCCCGGCGCGCATCGGCTTCGGCTACATCTGACGGGCGGGCGCCCTCCGCCGCCGCGGTGACGCCGGGGGCGGCGGCGTCATGCGCGGGATGGACGCGAACACCACCCCCTTTTGTCTAAGGTCTACGGAACGGACACGCAGTCGGCCCGCCCGGGCCGAGTACAGGAAGGACGACCCGTGGCGCGCAGGCCCGCTCCCGTACCCGCTGAAGACCCCTATGCCCATGACGGGGACCAGCTACGGGGCTACGGCGCCGCGCGCGGTCGCGACCCCTACAGCCACGAGACCCACGGTTACGAGGCCCAGGGGCACGACCCCTACGACCGGGACCCCTACGCCTCCTACGACGACCACGACGGCGGGCGCCGGCGGCGCCCGCCGGTCCGGCGGGGCCGCCGCTGGCCGAAGGTCCTGGCCGGGCTCGTGGCCGTGGTGCTGCTGGTCGGCGTCGGCGGCTACTTCTACCTGGACTCCCGGCTGAAGCGCGAGGCGGTGCTCCAGGACTACGCGGGCCGCGTCGCGGACACCCCCGGCACCAACTGGCTGATCGTGGGCTCCGACAGCCGCGAGGGCCTCAGCCGGGCTGACCGCAGGCGCATGGCGACCGGCCGCGCCGAGGGCCGCCGGACCGACTCGATGATGCTGCTGCACTACGGAGCGGGCGGCACCACGCTGGTCAGCCTGCCGCGCGACTCCTACGTCCCGATCCCCGGCCGCGGCAGCAACAAGCTCAACGCGGCGTTCGCGTTCGGCGGCCCCAAGCTGCTGGTGCAGACCGTCGAGAAGGCCACCGGCGTGCGGATCGACCACTACGCCGAGATCGGGTTCGGCGGGTTCGTCGGCGTCGTCGACGCGATCGGCGGCGTGGAGATGTGCGTCAAGGAGCCGATGCGCGACCCCAAGGCGGGACTGAACCTCCGGCCCGGTTGCCAGGAGCTCGACGGCGCCAAGGCCCTCGGCTACGTCCGCACCCGCGCCTCGGCCCGCGCCGACCTGGACCGGGTGCAGCGGCAGCGGCAGTTCTTCGGGGCGCTGATGAAGCGCGCCACCAGCCCCTCGGTGATGTTCAACCCGTTCCGCAGCGTCCCGCTGGCGCTCAACGCCACCGAGAACTTCACCGTCGACGAGAACGACCACCTGTACGACCTGGTGCGGATGATGTGGGCGATGCGCGGCGTCACCGGCGGCGACGGCGTCACCACGACCGTCCCGATCGGCGGCAACGGCTCGGCGCCCGGCGTCGGCGCCTACATCACCTGGGACCGGAACCGCGCGGGACGGCTGTTCGAGGCGCTCCGCAACGACCAGCGGGTGCCCGCCGACGTCGTGACCAAGTGACGTCGTGACCGGGTGGTGTCGTGACCGGGTGGCGGCGGACAGTGTGACGGCGTGGCCGGGTGATGTCCGTGGCCGGGTGACCGGTGGTGGGCGCGGCCCGTCGCCGAGGGGGTCCGCGAACGGGCCGCGGGCGCCGGTTACAGTCGTCGCATGACGGATGTGACGCCTGGTGCGGGTGCCGACCTGGACGCCCTGTCGACGAAGGACCTCCACGACCGCGCCCTGGCACTGGCCAAGGCCCGGCGCGACGTCGGGTTCCTGTGGGAGCTGCTGCGCGCCATCCCGGCCGCCGCCGCGGCGCTCGGGGAGGTCGACCGCGCGAAGTTCGACATGCTGCACGGCCTGTCGCTGCTGGACGAGTTCGCCCACGCCGACGAGGGGGAGCTCGGCGAGGCGCTGCGCCCCCTCTACATCGACTACCTGACGCGCCGCGGCGGCGCCGACTGAGGCGCGGACACGGCCTTTTTACCCCGCGTTGGTATGTGATCGCCGTCACTCGGGGAACTACCCTGCGTAGGCAACTGACTGCATAGGGTGGGGGACCGTGAACAAGAAGCACCTGAAGCTGGGCGCCATCGCCTTCGTCGCCTGGTACGTCATCAGCCGCCCCGAGGGCGCGGCCAACCTGGTCAACAGCGCGTTGGGGGGTCTCGGCGGCGCCGCCGAGTCGCTGTCACAGTTCGTGAGCGCCATTCCCTGACGGCTCCGTGACCGCCCCGTGCCCCTTGGGTGCGGGGCTTCTTCGCGCGCCGGGCACCATCCGCTTGCCGCGCCGTCACAGTAAAATCCCGCTTTGCGGGTCGGAGCAGATGGGCACAATCTGATCGGGTCAGTGTTGTGTCGCTGCGCTACAACAGGGACGGCGTTCGGATGAAGAAGAACCTCCGCTATGTGGCCATCGCCTTCGTCATCTTCTACCTTCTCACCTCCCCGAGAGCCGCGGCCGGGGTGGTGAACAACGCGTTCGACCAGCTCGGCAGGGCGGGGCAGCAGCTCGCCACCTTCGTGAACACGCTCGGCACCTGACGCCGGGCGGGAGGACGCGCGCCCGCCGCCTAAGATCGGCCGCATGTCTGTCTTCGATGTGGAGATCGGTGGTCTGCGTGGCGGTTCCGCGGACCTCGCGCGGTACCGGGGCAAGGTCGTGCTCGTCGTCAACGTCGCCTCCAAGTGCGGCCTGACGCCCCAGTACACGGGCCTGGAGCAGCTCCAGGAACGCTACGCCGAACGCGGTTTCACCGTGCTCGGCGTCCCCTGCAACCAGTTCCTGGGACAGGAGCCGGGCACGCCGGAGGAGATCGAGGCGTTCTGCTCGACCACCTACGGCGTGACCTTCCCGCTGACCGAGAAGGTCGAGGTCAACGGGGAGGGACGGCACCCCCTGTACCGCGAGCTGGTCGACGTCCCCGATGCCGAGGGTCACACCGGCGACATCCGCTGGAACTTCGAGAAGTTCCTGGTCGCGCCGGACGGCACGGTCGTCGCGCGCTTCGCGCCGCAGGTCGGGCCCGAGTCCGACGAGGTCGTGGCCGCGATCGAGAAGCACCTCCCCGCCTGACGCCCGCCTGACGCCCGCCCGACACCCCCCGACACCCGGCGCGGAGGGCGCCGTGGGCGAGGCACTCCGCCCGGCTCGCCGGGCGGAGTCCTTCGCGGGCGGCGCGCACACGGGACGGCTCGTGGGACAGGTCGTGTGGTCTCCGCGTTCCCCCATGCTCGCCCCCCACGCCCGGCGGGACTGTGTCGTCGGACACATCGCCGGGGATCGGTTGTCGCTATTCGACGGCACGTCTAGCTTGGGGTCGGCGGCATGACGTGGGAGGTGCGCCATGGGCGGATGGAGCGCGGCCGACATCCCGGACCTGTCCGGTCGGCGGGCGATCGTCACCGGGGCCAACAGCGGCCTCGGCTACCACACGGCGCTCGGCCTCGCCCGGCGCGGCGCCTCCGTCGTGCTGGCCTGCCGCTCCGCCGAACGCGGGCGGGCGGCCCTCGACCGGATCCGCGCCGCCGCCCCCGACGCCGACGCCGTCCTCGGCTCGCTGGACCTGGCCGACCTGTCCTCGGTGCGGGCGTTCGCCAAGCGCCACGGTGACGAGCCGCTGGACCTGCTGGTCAACAACGCCGGGGTGATGGCCCTGCCGCGCCGCACCACCGCCGACGGCTTCGAGACGCAGTTCGGCACCAACCATCTCGGCCACTTCGCGCTCACGGGCCTGCTGCTGCCCGCGCTGCGCGCCGCGGGCTCCCCCCGCGTGACCACGGTGACCAGCGGTTTCGCGTGGGCGGGCGCCGTCCGCTGGGACGACCTCCAGGGGGAGCGCCGCTACAACAAGTGGCTGGCGTACGCGCAGTCGAAGCTGGCGAACATCCTGTTCGCCAGGGAGCTCGACCGCCGCTACGCCGACCTGCTGAGCAACGCCGCCCACCCCGGCTACGCCAGCACCAACCTCCAGGCCGCGGGCGCGAGGATGACGGGCCGCCGCCTGGAGGAGCGGCTGATGACCTACGCCAACACGCTCGTGGCGCAGTCGGCGGCGATGGGCGCCCTGCCGACCCTGTACGCGGCGACCGCGCCGGGCGCCGAGGGCGGCGCGCTGTACGGCCCGCGCGGGTTCCAGTACCGGGGCGCGCCGGTGAAGGTGGCGGCGCCGCCGCGTTCGGGCCGGCGGGACCTGGCCGAGCGCCTGTGGCGGGTGTCGGAGGACCTGACGGGCGTGGTCTACGAGTCCTGATCCCGCGGGCCGGGGTCGGGCGCCGCCAGACCGTGGACGGCCTGCGCGACGGCCGCCTCGACGACGGCCGCGGCGCGGTCGGCGCGGCGCTGGGCGGCGTCGGCGGCCGCCTCCACGATGCCCTGGATGAGTTCGGCGCGTAGCTCGGGCTCGGGGATGCCGCTGTCGGCGAGCGCGGCGACCAGGGGACGCAGCAGCTGCGCGTGGCCGTCGCGGATGCGTTCGCGGGCGGGCTCGGCCAGGGCGTGCTCGACGAGCTGGACGGCCGCCGCGTGCCGTCCGTCGGTCATGACCTCCAGTTGGGCGCGGATGTAGGCGTCCACCTTGGCGACCAGGTCGGGCGGGCCGGCCAGGGCGCGTTCGACGTGGGCGGCCCAGCGGGGCAGCTCCTCCTCGACGATGGCGGCGACCAGGTCGTCCTTGGAGCGGAAGTACTCGTACAGGCTCGGCCGGGACAGCCCCACTCGGCGCGCCAGGGCGGCCAGCGACAGCGCCTCGATGCCCTCCTCGGCGACCAGGGCGCGGGCGGCGTCCAGCAGGGTCCTCAGTTGGCGGGCGCGGTGCTCGGCGACGGTGGGCTCGCTGATTCTCGGCACCCGCCCATTCTACGTTTTCCGACATGGTGTCGGTAACTTTGCTTTCCGACGCTTCGTAGGTATCTTTGCCTACGCGATGTCGGGAAGAGAGGGGTTCGCCGTGTGGTTTCTGGCGTGGCGGGAGATCCGCCACGGCCGCGTCCGGTTCGGGCTGACCGCCGCGCTGGTGGGGCTGGTCGCGTTCCTGGTCTTCATGCTGACGGGGCTGGCGGTCGGCCTCGGGGACGCCGGGGTGTCGGGGCTGCGGCGGCTGCCGGGCGCGGTCGTGGTCTACTCGGCGGGCGCGGAGCGGGTGCTGTCGCGCAGCGCGCTGCCCGCCGCCGACGCCGCGCGGATCGCCGCCGTTCCCGGCGTGACGGCCGTGCGCCCCCTCGGCCAGACGATGGCGCAGGCCAAGGGCCCGAACGGCGCGTTCCCGGTGGCGCTGACGGGAACGGACGGGGCCGCCGACGGGATCGTCCTCGACCGGACCCTGACGCCCGAGGCCGGGATCGGCCAGACGGTGACCCTGCAACCGGGCGGCGTCCGGGTGAGGGTCGCGGGCTTCGCCGACCTGGGCTCGGTGCAGCACACCGCCGTCGCGCGGGTCCCCCTTCCGGTGTGGCGGCGCACCCAGCCGGCCCACCCCGCGACGGGCGTCTACCTGGTCGACACCGACCGCGACCCCGCCGCCACCGCCGCCGCGATCACCGGAGCCGTCGCGGGCACCGAGGCGGTCACCCGGCGGGCCGCGATCGACGCCGTCCCCGGCTACGCCGCCGAGACCGGCACCATCGCCATGATCCGCGGCTTCCTGCTGGCGGTCTCGGCCCTGCTGGTCGGCACCGTCTTCTGGATCTTCACGATGCAGAAGGAGGCCAGCCTGGCGGTGCTGCGCGCGACCGGCGCCCGCGCCCGCCTGCTGGTCGGCTCCTACCTGCTCCAGGTCGCCGTCACCACGGTCCTCGGCGTCGCGGCGGGCTTCGCGGTGGTGCTCGGGGCGGGCGCGGCGATGCCCGCCGGGGCGTTCTCGCTGCCCGGCTCCGCCGCCGCCCTGTCGGCCGCGCTGCTGGCGGCCCTCGCGCTGGCCGCGTCGGCCGCGTCCCTGCACCGCCTGCTCACCGTCGACCCGCTGCTGTCCCTGGGGAGGAACGCGTGACCGCCGCGCCCGCCGTCGCCCCCGCCGCGCCGCTGGTGCTGCGCGGCGTCCGCCACTCCTACGGCGAGGCCGAGGTCCTGCACGGGATCGACCTGACCCTGCGCGGGGGAGAGGCGGTCGCGCTCCTCGGCCCCAGCGGCTCGGGCAAGACGACGCTGCTGGCGGTGGCCGGGGGCCTGCTGCGCCCCACCTCCGGCGAGGTGACGGTGCTGGGCACCCCGCTGACGGGCCGCCGCGACGAGGCCGCCCGCCGGGTCGCCTACGTCCTCCAGGCGGGCTCGTTGATCCCCTACCTCACCGTCGAGGAGAACCTGCTGGTCCGGCGGGTGGTGACCGGCCGCCGCCCGACCCCGGCCGACCGCGCCGAGGCCCGGTGCCTGCTGGAGGCGGTGGACCTGGCGGCCAAGGCCGGCCGCTATCCCGACCGGCTCTCCGGTGGCGAGCGCCAGCGCGCCTGCGTGGCCCAGGCCCTGTTCACCAGGGCCCCGGTGCTGCTGGCCGACGAGCCGACGGCGAGCCTCGACCGGGCCCGGGGCCGGGCGGTGACCGAACTGCTGACCGCCCACGCCCGCGACACCGGGGCGGCGGTCCTGCTGGCCACCCACGACGAGCGGGCCCTCGACCTGACCGACCGCACCGTCTCGATCGAGGACGGCCTCCTGCGCGACGGTTACTGAGAGAAAAGGGACTTTTTGTCCGGTTTAACGGTCTTTGAGGGGGCTAGAAGGGGGCCACGGCTCACGACGGCAAGGAGGCCGATCATGCTGTGGTACTGCCGATTCCGGTACCAGCCCGGGGCGCGCGCGGACGAGGTCCGCTCCCGCGTGCTCGACCAGCACGACAAGGGGCTGAACAGCCCCGAGAAGATCCGCGGCTGGTACAACCTAGCCGGCGGCGGCGCGGGCTTCATGCTGGTGGAGACCGACGACCCGCAGGAGCTGACCGACATCCTGGAGCCGTACATGGACGTGGTCAACTGGGACGTCCACGCCATCTACGAGCTGCCGTACGACCAGATGATCGAGAAGTTCCGCAAGCAGCGCTGAGCCGGCCCGTGACCCGCGCCGGCCCGGACGGGCCCGCGCGGGTCACGGCCCCCGTTCGGGGTCCCAGTCCAGCGTCGCGGGGATTGACCCCTCCAGCGTCAGCAGCCAGCGCTTGACCTCCACGCCCGAGCCGCCGCTGTAGCCGCCGAGGCCGTTGGACGCCACGACCCGGTGGCACGGCACGATCAGCGGGATGGGGTTGCTGCCCATCACCTGCCCGATGCCCTGCGCCGGGACGCCCGCGCCGCTGCGCGTGCCGAGCTGGCCGTAGGTGACGACCTCGCCGTAGCCGACGCCGTCGAACAGCGTTCCGAGGACCTGCCGCTGGATCCGCGAGGTGAGCCGCCAGTCGATCGGCATCTCGAACCTCGTCAGCCTCCCGGCGAAGTAGTCCGCGATCTGGGCCAGCACCGGCCCGGTGCGCGCCGGATCGGTCACCACGGGCAGCCGGAACGCCGCCTCCGCCCGCTCGCGCTCCTCCGGCCCGTCACCGAACGCCAGCCACCCGACCCCGGCCTCGGTCACCCCGACCAGGATGTTCCCGAGGGCGGTCCGTACCGACCCGAACGCCACCGTCTCGCTCATATCCCTCATCCTTCACCGTCGACCGGCGTCCCGTCATCCATACGAACCCCGGCGCGGCCGTTCCGGTTGCGGAGCGACAGCAGCAGGGCGAGGGTCATGGGCACGACGAGCGCGAGGGCCACCACGCCGAGCGCCGCGTACGACAGCGCGGTGACGACCGCGCCCGCGGTGAGCCCGGCGAGCGCCCCGCCGCCGTTCATCAGCAGGTCCGACAGGCCCTGCACTGCCGGGCGGTCGGCGGCCCGCACCGACTCGGTCAGCAGCGCCGAACCGCCCACCAGCCCGAACGACCACCCGACGCCGAGCAGCGTCAGCGCCACCGACAGCAGGACCACGTCGTGCGGGCCCGACATCGCCGCCAGCCCCGCCGCCGTCGCCAGCATCGCCATGCCGCCCAGCAGTACCGGCACCCGCCCGAACCGGTCGGCCAGCCACCCCGGCAGCGGCGACAGCGCGTACATCCCGGCGATGTGCAGGCTGATCACCACGCCCACGACGGTGAGGTCGGCGTGCCCGTGGTGCAGGTGCACCGGCGTCATGATCATCACCGCGACCATCACCATGTGGCTGACCACGATGGCGGCGACGGCGAGCCGCGCCCGCCCGTTGCGGCGCAGCTCCCGCCAGCCGCCGCCCTTCGGGGCAGGGGTCCCGGCCGCCTTCCCCGGGACGATCCGGAGCGGATCGGGCCGCAGCAGGAACAGCACCCCCAGCGCCGAGACCGCGAACATCGCCGCGGCCAGCGCGAAGGGCCCCGACCAGGGGGCCAGCCCTAGACCGCGGGCGACCCGGTCGGCGGGACCGGCCAGGTTGGGCCCGGCGATGGACCCGATCGTGGTCGCCCACACCACCACCGACAGGTCGCGCGCCGTGCGGCCGGGGGCCGACAGGTCCGTGGCCGCGTACCGGGCCGCGAGGCCGCCCGCCGTCCCGCCCCCGAACAGGAACAGCCCGACCAGCAGCAGCGGCCAGAACTCCAGCGCGGCGGCGACGGCGGCGACCGTCCCGCCGAGCGCCGCGCTCCCGTACGCCAGCGCGAGCGCCGGCCGCCGCCCCCGGCCCGCGGCCAGCCGGGCCATCGGCACCGCCAGCACGGCCGCCCCCGTGATCGCGCTGGTCTGGGCGACCCCGCCGACCGCCTCCGACCCCGACAGCGTGACGGCGGCGAGCGTGCTGATCGCCACCCCGGTCGCCACCCCGACCCCGCCGAGGACCTGGGTGGCGGTCAGCACGGCCAGCACCCTCCGCTGCGCCGGGTGCCGCTCCCCGGAGGCCAGGGGCCTGTCGTCCACGACCGTCATCCCATTCCATCCCGTCATCAGCGAATGCCCGTATCAATCATGTTATGCCGGGTAAAGATACTCCTCCGGGGTATCTATTCCGCACCCGGCCCGGAGATCGAGCGACGGATCCCGACCTGCCGGGTGAGACACGCGGGCGGCGGGGCCGCGGCCGACGGCGTTGACCTCGGCCGGAGGGGACACCGGGCGTCATGGAGCCCGGCTCGCCCGACACGTTGACGACCCGGCCGGTCGGCGCGGCAGCGGCGGCGAGGCGCGACCGGAGGGCGTCGGGCCGCACCGGCTGCTTCGCCCCGGCCGATTCCACGGCACGAGCGGATGTGACGCGTATGCCCCCGGCTCACGCTGGCCCGCCGGGCGAGCCCCGCGATGCGCGAGGAACCGGTGGAGGAACAGGGAGACGGCCGGAGCGCACTCCTCATGAGCACGTTCACGTGTCCATCCGCGTCGCCCACCCGGCCCTCCCGCCGAGGAACGGTGTCACGCACCGAGACGCGCCGGTGCGGGTCGCGCGTGGAGGCCACCGGCATCATCACACGTCAAGCAGCGGCCCCGGCGAGATGCGGCTGGAGGAGAGCCGGGCGTTGAGGCGCGCCCACGCCCGAGCCCGTTCCGTCCGGGCAGGATCGCGCGGACACCGCCAGGGGGCGCGGGGGAGACCCGAGCGTCCAGGGGGAGCGGGTGAGCGTGGTGTCCGGCGTGTCATCGGTTCGCTGTGTGCGCCGGGGTGTACCGGTGCTCGTCCCGTCCGGGGCGGGGTCGTGCGGGTGCCGTTGGCGGAGTGCGGGGCAGGAGGCCCGAGCGTCCAGGGGGAGCGGGTGAGCGTGGTGTCCGGCGTGTCATCGGTTCGCTGTGTGCGCCGGGGCGTACGGGTGCTCGCCCCGTTCGGGCGGGCGGGGTCGTGCGGGCGCCGTTGGCGGAGCGCGGGGCAGGAAGTCCGAACCTCCACCGGATGCGCGTGGTGGCCGGCGCCCTTGCTGGCCGTCGCAGGCGTCGGGGGCGCCGATGTCCGGATCCGCTCCGTCGGGCGGATCGCGGAGCGATGTCGCGCTTGCCAAGGCCTGGTGAGGCGTGGGCTCCCTGGGGGCGGGCCGTGGGCCAGGGCTTTTGTGACACCGCTAGGAGACGCGGATGTCCAGGGGGACCGTGCGGAGGGTCAGGGCCCGGTGGAGGCGGGTGGCCTCGGCGGTGAGGCGGTTGGCCCCGCGGCGGGCGACCAGGGCGTCCAGTTCCGGGAGGGAGCCGGTCGCTCCCGTGGCCTCGACCGTCCGGACGGCCAGGGTGAGCAGGGCCGTCAGGCCGGAGGGGGCCCGGCGGCCGGGGACCGGCAGCAGGTGGGGGAGGGCGTCGCGGATCGCCGCCCACACGTGGGCGTGCGCGCCCTCGGCCGCCACTCCGGCCAGGGCGTCGGTGACGCGGCCGAGGACGACCTGATCGTGGGCGACCAGGGTGGCCAGGGCGGTGCCCAGGTCCGGCGGGGGCTGGTTGCGGGCGCTGAGGGTCAGCAGCGCCCTGACCGCGCCCTGGCGCACCTCGGGGGAGCGGGACCCCAGCCCGAACACCAGGGCCGTCGCCGTCGCGGGGCCCGCGGGGCCGTCCGCCCCGGCCAGCCCGCGCAGCGTCGCCCCCTGGCCGTGGTCGCCCTCGCCCCACCGCACCAGGTGGGGCAGCAGGTGGGCGGCGGCGATCTCGCGGTGGGACGGCAGCACGGCGGGCCACCAGTCGTGCGGGCCGAAGAACGACGCGGGCGGGCGCGGCCAGAGCTCGTCGTGCTGGATCGAGCACAGCCGTTCCATATCGGGCGGGACGGCCGTCGGGAGCGTGACCGTCGCCGTCAGGGCGTCGGGCGGCCCGCCCCGGTGGGGGCGCCGGGGGCCGTCGCGCTCGCCGGTGGGCGCGCCCGCCGGGAGGAGGGGGACGGGGCGGTCCGCCTCCGTCAGGGTCACCGTGACCTCCGGGTCGGGGAGGCCGCCCGCCGCCATCCAGGCGCGGACCGCGCGGGCCGCCCGGGAGGTCAGATGGGAGGTCGGGGCGGCCGCGCCCCGGGGGAGGCGCAGCAGCGCCTGGACCAGGTCGGCCGGGCCCGGCTCGACGCCCGCGGCGGCGAGGCGTTCCAGCCGGCGGACCAGGACGGAGGGGTCGAGGTGGCCGCTGGACTCGGTGGGGGTGGCCAGCAGCACCGGGGAACGGCCGATCGTGCTGACGATCTCCCGCATCCGCCAGATCAGGAAGCGGTGCGGGACCGGCTCGTCGTCGGAGCGCTCGTACCAGGCCGCCTTCCGGTGGAACCGCATGAGCGGCGCGAGGCCGTCCTGGCGGTGCGCCGGGGACAGCACGGCCCGCACGGCGCAGGTCACCCACTCCTCGGGGGTGCCCATGTTCAGCGTGGCGGTGATCGTGCCCGGCCGGCCCGCGTCGGGCAGCGCGCGGACGAACGCCTCCCGCAGCCGGTCGGGCGCGCGGAACGACAGCTCGACCAGGGCCGCCATCAGGCGTTCCACGGCGGGCCAGGAGCGGTCGCCGGACAGGTGGAGCGCCACCGCCTCGGCGGGCGTGGTCAGCGGCGGAGGCAGGGGGCGCGGCCGGTACGCCGGGGGCGCGGGCGGCACGGGCTCCTCCGGCTCGGGGGCGGTCAGGCGCTCGCGCAGCTCGGCGGGGAGGACCAAGGCGGCGTCCCGGACGAGGCGGCGGGTCTCCTGCGACGCCAGGGCGAGATGCTTGGCGGCGGCCTTCGCCGCGCGGTCGCGCAGGGCGGGGGAGCCGAACGGCGCGGTCAGGGCGAGCAGGGTCGCGTCCACCCGGTCGCGCTTGCGGGCCGAACGGTCCGCCCAGGTCAGCGCCGCGCCCGCCAGCTTGCGTTCGGGGCGGGCCAGCAGGTGCCCGGCCGCCTCGGCGAACGGCTCGACGTCCAGGCGCCCGGCCTCGTCGATCCGGCGGACCCGCTGGAACGCGGCCGCCGCCACCGGCGCGGGGGCGTCGGCCAGCAGCAGGACGTAGGCGCGCAGCCGCGCCGCGGTCTCGTCGGGGGTCGGCTCCAGGGCGTCGTGCAGCCGCACGAACCAGTACAGGTCCTGGGGGCGGCCGCCGAGCTGGAAGCGCTCCAGGCACAGGTCCAGGACCGTCCCCCGGTCCAGGCGGCCCGACCGCGTCAGGCCGAGCAGCGCGTCCGCCCACGACGCCTGCCGGTCGTCGCCCGGCTTGTCCCACACCAGGCGGCGGCCGAGGCCCTCCACCCGGAACATCCGGGGCAGCAGGGCGTCCAGGAACGGGTCGTCGGCCAGCCGCTCGGGCCGTCCGCCCCACACCACCCAGTTCACGACGAAGCCGTCGCCCAGCGGGGGCGTGTCGCCGGTCAGCGCGGCGGCCAGGTGCCACAGCGAGGCGTCCTGCCAGGTCAGGTCGGTCGCGCGGAGGCGTTCGGCGGCGCGGTGGGCCACCTCGGTCCGCCACTCGGCCGGCCGGGACGCCGTGACCGCCGCGACCGGGCCGGTCAGGTCGGCGTGGCCGGGCACGGCCGACCACGGCCGCAGCTCGGGCCGGGCCAGCCAGGCCGCCGCCTCCTCGGGGTCGTCGAACACGCCCGCCCCCGCCACCAGCAGCGCCAGCGCGCGGCCCCGGTCGGCGGGGTCGCGCGCCGCGCGCAGATATCCGGGCAGCTCCCGGGCCACGTCCTGTCGGGTGGACCGGTCGAGACCGCCGATCCACGCGACCAGGGCGGGCACGTCGGCACCGTCGAGCAGTGCCCGGGCCTGTCCCCACACGGTCGTCGCCATACCGCACAAGGTAGGCGCGGACACCGACATTCTGCGAGGACGCGTGATCGTCGCAGGTCAGGGCGGGGATGTTCGCTGGAGCGGGGGTGTGCTCGGGTTCGGCCGGAGGCGGGGTACGCTCGATGCCGTGCGCAGGTTCCTCACCCCCGGCTGGCTCGGCCTCCACGCGATCGCCATCTTCCTGGTCGTCGCCTTCCTCGGCTTCGGCTGGTGGCAGTTCGACCGCGCGCAGGCCGGCAACGACCGCAGCTGGGCCTACACCTTCGAGTGGCCGATCTTCGCGATCTTCGTGGTCGTGATGTGGATCAAGATGATCCGGGACGAGCTGAACGGCACCGAGACCACCAAGGGCCCCAAGGTCATCGAGGAGCCCGCCGAGGCGTCGGTCAAGCGGGAGATCATCCGGCGGCAGGAGGAAGAGGATCCCGAGCTGGCGGCCTACAACCGCTACCTCGCGCGGCTCAACTCCGAGACCCACCGGCGCGACTGACCCCGCCGGCGCGACCGAGCCGCCGGACCCCGTACTGGACCGCGCCCGCCGGGCGCGCTGAGAAAGGTGTGATCTGTGGAAGCGGCCATCAACCGGTACCGCATCCTGGCGCTGATCGTGGGCGTGATGCTGCTGCTGGTCGTCTTCGTGGGGATGCCGATCCGCTACATCGGGGGCAACGGCACCCCGTCGGCGATCATCTCCCCGATCCACGGCGCGCTCTACATCGTCTACCTGGCGCTCGCCTACGACCTGTGGCGCAAGGCGGGGTGGCCGCTGCAGAAGATGGTGGTCATGGTGTCGGCGGGGCTGATCCCGTTCCTGGCGTTCTTCGTCGAGCGCAAGATCGTCGCCGAGGCGAGGGAGACCGCCGCGCGGGGGAACGTGAAGGCCGACAGCGCCTGACCCCTGGACCGGGCACCGCCGCCCCGCATATCGTTGACTCAGTCAAACATATGCGGGGAGGAAGGCCGTGCCCGAACCGGATGCCGACCAGATCACGACGGTCCGCGCGTTCAACCGCTTCTACACCGGCGTCATCGGGGTGCTCGGCGACAGCCTGGTCCAGTCGCCCTACAGCCTGACCGAGGCCCGGCTGCTGTTCGAGCTGGCGCAGCGCGACGCCACCGAGGTCGCCGACCTGCGCCGCGCCCTCGGCCTGGACCCCGGCTACCTGAGCCGGATGCTGGCCCGCTTCGAGACCGACGGCCTGGTCACCCGCGACCGGTCGCCCGGCGACGCGCGCCGCCAGGTCGCCCGCCTCACCGCGCGCGGCCGCGAGGTGTTCGCCATGCTGGACGAACGCTCCGCCAGTGAGATCCGCGCGCTGCTGGCCGGGCTCTCGGAGGCCGACCGGCGGCGCCTGCTCGGGGCGATGGAGGCCATCCGCGGCATCCTCGGCGACGCCCCGCGCCCCGCCGCCCACACGCTGCGGGAGCCGCGCCCCGGCGACCTCGGCTGGGTGGTGCACCGCAACGGCGTGCTCTACGACGAGGAGTGCGGCTGGGACAGCAGCTACGAGGCCCTGGTCGCGTCCGTGGTCGCCGCCTACGTCGAGCACCACGACCCCGAACGCGAGAACGCCTGGATCGCCGAGGTGGACGGCGAACCCGTCGGCAGCGTCTTCTGCGTCCGCCGCGAGGAGAAGGTCGCCCAGCTGCGCCTGCTGCACGTCGAGCCCGCCGCGCGCGGCATGGGCGTCGGCCAGGCGCTGGTGGACCGGTGCGTGCGGTTCGCCGCCGACCACGGCTACGAAGAGATCATGCTGTGGACGACGGCGCTCCAGAAACCCGCCCACCGCCTGTACGAGCGCGCCGGGTTCGTCCTCGCCGAGCAGGAGCCGCCCACCCGCCGCTTCGGCGACGAGATCCACGGCCAGATCTGGCGCCGCGCACTCTGACCTTGGGCCGTGTGCTCTGACCCAGGGCCGTGTCGTTCCTGGGCTGTGCCGTTCCCGGGTCGTGCCGTTCCCGGGCGCGCCACGGCCCGCGGCGGTCCGGAGACCGGCGCGGGCCGTGGGTCTGCGCTTCTTGCCGGGCGGTCCTCGACGGGGGTCAGGACGTGGGTGACGGACCGCCCGGGAGACGGGTCGGAGAGCGCGTCACCTCCCTTCCCCGACGCGCGGGCCGGCGTTGGCGGCGCTGACGGACGGCGGGAGGGCCGGGCCGGCGGCGGGTGCTCGGTGCCGCCACCGGCCCGGCGGTGAAGGACTCCGGTGCCGCGGGGGCGTACGGCGCCGGGGCCCCGTGGTGGTCGGAGGCCGCCGTCCCGCGGGCGGGGCCGCCGGGGCGGCGGACGCGTGCCCGCCGCCCCGGTGACGTCCGCAGACCTGTCGCCGCACCGCGCTCCTGCGACGACAGGCCCGCCGCGTGCCCATCGCGAACGACCCTCCCGGTCCCCCTGGGGGCGGGACCGGGGTCGGGGCGGCCGAGGGCCCGAGGTGTGTCACCGGTCGCCGCCGTCACCGCGGGCACCGTCGGGGGGCGGTGCGGGATGCGGTGCGGCGTGCCGGGAGCGCCCTCGGCCGTCCGGGCCGGGTCGTCGGATGGGCGGCCCACCGGATCGGTGACGGAGCCGGGGTGCCGGGCGCCGGGCGTGGCCGCGCGGACCGGTGCGGGAACGGCGGTCCGCGTCGCCGCCCGTCCCGTCCGCCGCGTCCACTCCATGCCCGGCCCCCTTCTCGGCCCGAGGGTTCCGGAGCCGGGCCGGCTTTACCGGCTCCAGACTTTCTCCATCACCCAACGTCACGATCTCGTTGCGGAAAGTACCCCCGTGCCATGTGGGTGTAAACCCAGGTCAAGGAAGATTCCCGAGATCACCTGCGACTTTGCCAGGAGAAGGGGGAAACGTGAGGTGATCAGTCGAGCTGACGGAGCGTGAGGGCCGCCGCGTACAGCACCGTGCCGCGGGTGGTGCGCGGATCCACCCCGGTGAGCTCGGCGGTCCGCGCGAGCCGGTTGTCCACGGTGTTGGGATGGACGGCGAGGGCCCGCGCGGTGCGCCGCCGGTCGAGGTCGCAGTCCAGGAACGCGCGCAGCGTCGCCAGCAGCTCGGGCCTGCCCTCCAGCGGCGCGAGCAGCCCGGCGACCTGCGGGGCGCTGTCGGGCGACCCGCTGAGGTGGTAGTCCAGCAGCACGTCGGGCAGCTCGTAGACGCCCGGCGGGCGGCCGGTCGCCTGCGCGATGCGGGCGATGCGCGCCGCCCGGTCGGCGGCCTGCGGGACGTCGGCGGTGCCGCGCGACCCGGCCGCCCCGACGATGACGCGTTCGCCGCCCGCCCCCGGGTCGGTCAGCAGCGGGTCCAGCTCCGCGCGCCGCCCGGCCGCCGACGCCGGCAGCAGCACGTGCGCGCCGCGCGCGTCCAGCAGCGTCAGCGGCGTCCCCTCGGCGAACCCCTCCAGCCGGGCGCGGACGCGGCGCAGCACCCGGCGCTCCACGACCGGCCCGGCCCCGTCCGGCAGCCGCAGGTTCAGCACCAGGTAGGCGGGGGCGAGCGGGATGCCGAACCGGGCGGCGGTGGCGCGCGCCGACTCGCCGGTCAGCAGGGCGCGGGCCACCTCGCGTAGCGCCTCGCGGCGCTCGGCCAGGATCGCGGCGCGCTCGTTCTGGTACGCCTCGACGACCTCGCCGACCACCCGCCGCAGGCCGCGCAGCTGGTGGCGGGCCAGCCACAGCAGCGCCTCCTCCTCGCCGGGACGGGCCGCCGCGCACACCGCGTCCCACACGACCTCGGCGCCGATCAGGTAGGTGCGCACCAGCACGGCCAGGTCGACGCCCTCCTCGGCGCGCTGGGCGGCGCGCTCGCGGAACAGGCGCAGGTCGTCCTCGCCGACCGGGGCGCCCATCGCGGTGTGCAGGAACTGCCGGATCGCCACCCGCGCGGTGCCCGCGATCTCCAGGTCGCGCATGTCCCCGGGCAGCTCGTCGTAGTCGGGCAGCACGGCGAAATGGCGCTCGGCCAGCTCGCGGGCCAGCCGGTTGACCTGCCCCTCACAGCGCGCGGCGATCTCCGCGGCGGCGCGGCGTGCGGTGATGGCGCACCTCCCTCGGTCGTGGCAGGGATTGTGACATGTCACAACGCGCGGCGGATCGGGGTGGTCCCCCGGACGGTTGTCCGGCGCCGTGCCCGGCGGAAAAGTGATCGTCGTCCCCACCGAGGGACCGACCCGCCGAGGGATTGTCCGGTCGAGGGATTGCCCCGTCGAGGGGCCGATCCGCCGAGGAACCGAGAGGCCCGTCATGCCCGAACCTTCCGCGCGGCCCCCCGCGCGACGCGCCTGGACGGTCGTCGTCCTGCTGTTCTTCTTCATGGCCGTCAACTTCATGGACAAGGCCGTGCTCGGCCTGGCCGGGCAGCGCATCCGCGACGACCTCGGCATCGGCGACACCGCGTTCGGGACGATCGGCAGCGCCTTCTTCCTGCTGTTCAGCGTGGCGGGCGTGGCGGTCGGGTTCCTGGCCGACCGGGTCCCGGCGCGGTGGCTGCTGGCCACGATGGTGGTGCTGTGGAGCGCGGCGCAGCTGGTGGTCGCGCTACCGGCCGCCGGGTTCGCCACACTGGTCGTCACCCGGATCGTGCTGGGCGCGGCCGAGGGACCGGCGTTCCCGCTGGCCAACCACACCGCGTTCGGCTGGTTCCCCGACCGGGAGCGCACCCTGCCCGGCAGCGTGCTGACCGTCGGCGGCGCGGCCGGGGTCGCGGTCGGCGGGCCGCTGCTGGCCGTGGTGATCGGGCAGTGGGGATGGCGTGCGGCGTTCGCGCTGACCGGCGCGCTCGGGCTGGTGTGGCTGGCGTTCTGGCTGCGGCTGGGCGGCGAGGGGCCGTACGCGGCGCGCCGGCGGGACGCCGCGGCGGACGGGGCGGCGCCGCCGTTCCGGAGGCTGCTGGCCCGGGGAACGGTCCTGGGCTCGCTGGCCTGCGGGTTCGCGGCGTTCTGGATGATGGCGGTGGCGATGACGTGGCTGCCGCAGTACCTCCAGCGCGTCCACGGCCACGGCCTGGAGGCCGCGAGCCTGATGGCCGCCGGGACGCAGATCGTCGGGATCGTGTTCATCCTGGCGATCGGGCAGGCGGCGCAGCGGATGCTGCGGGCCGGACGGTCCAGCCGGGTGGCGCGCGGCCTGGTCGGCGGCGCGGCCGTGCTGACGTCGGGCCTGGCGATGCTGCTGCTCACCCGCGTCGGCGGGGGAGCGGCGCTGGTGGCGGTGATGCTGGTGGCGTTCACCGTCGGCAACGCGTTCTTCGGGCTGATGTCGTCGGCGCTGGCCGAGGTCGCCCCGGCGGCGCGGCGCGCGGCGCTGCTGGGCACCGTGACGGCGGTGGCCTCCACGGCGGGCGCGTTCGGGCCCGCCCTGTCGGGCGCCCTGGTCGAACGCGCCGGATCCGCCGCCGCGGGCTTCGGCCGCGCCTTCGACCTGTGCGCCCTGCTGATGATCGTCGGCGGTCTGCTGGCCGCCGCGCTGATCCGCCCGGCCCGCGATCGCGCGGCGCTGGGCATCGCCGAGACCTCCGAGGCCCCCGAGACTTCCGAGACCTCCGAGACCTCCGAGACCTCCGAGATCTCCGAGGACTCCGAAACCTCCGAAATCCCCGAGGCCCCCGAGGCCCCAGAGAACCCCGAGAACCCCGAGAGGATGCTCGCGTGACCATCGACATCCGCGACCACGCCGACCGAGTGTGGCGCGGCGAGCAGGACGACAGCATCACCCACACCGGCATGGCCGACGCGGGCGTCGTCGACGTCGCCGACGGGCTCGGCTGGCAGCCCGGGTTCGGGAGTGCGGTGGCGTTCCGGACCGACGACGGGCTGGTGCTGTTCGACACCGGCAACCAGTACACCGCCGGGCAGCTGCACCGGAACGTCCGGGAGTGGTGCGACGCGCCGCTGACCACGGCGTTCTACTCGCACGGGCACATCGACCACGTGATGGGGATGGCGCCGTTCGACGCCGAGCCGGGGCCCCGGCCGCAGGTCGTGGCGCACGAGAACGTCCCGGCCCGCTTCGACCGCTACCTGCTGACCCGCGGCTACAACACGATCGTCAACCGGCGGCAGTTCCAGGCCCCGGAGCTGACCTGGCCGGCCGACTACCGGTACCCCGACGTGACGTTCCGGGACGGGCTGACGGTGACGCGGGGCGGGCTGACGTTCGAGCTCTTCCACGCCAAGGGAGAGACCGACGACGCGGCCGTGGCGTGGGTGCCCGAGCACCGGCTGCTGCTGCCGGGCGACCTGTTCATCTGGCTCGCGCCCAACTGCGGCAACCCGCAGAAGGCGCAGCGCTACCCCCGGGAGTGGACGCACGCGCTGCGCCGCATGGCCGCGCTCGGCGCGGAGGTCATGATCCCGTCGCACGGCTCGCCGGTCTTCGGCGCCGAACGCGTCCACCAGGCGCTCACCGAGACCGCCGAATGGCTGGAGAGCATCGTCGACCAGACCCTCGCCATGCTCAACGACGGCCGCCGCCTCGACGACATCGTGCACGCCGTCAGGCCGCCCGCCCGGCTGGCCGACCGGGTGTACCTGCGGGCCCGGTACGACGAGCCCGAGTTCATCGTGCGGAACCTGTGGCGGCTGTACGGCGGCTGGTACGACGGCGACCCCGCCCACCTCAAGCCCGCCCCCGCCGCCGACCTGGCCCGCGCGCTGGCGGACCTGGCGGGCGGCGCCGCCCGGCTCGCCGACGCCGCGCGCCGCGCCGTCGACTCCGTCGACTCCGGCGATCTGCGGGTGGCGGCGCACCTGGTGGAGCTGGCGGTGCAGGCCGACCCGCAGAACACCAGCCTGCACGAGGCCCGCGCCGAGGTGTACGCGGCACGGGCCGCCGCCGAATCGTCGCTGATGGCCCGGGGCGTCTACACGTGGGCGGCCAACGAGTCACGCCGCGCGGCCGGGGACGAGACGGCGGCGAAGCCGACGGTCCCCCGGCTGATCGGCTAGAGAGGGGGTGGGGTGGGGGGTTGGGTGTAGACCCCCCCGGGGGTTTGTGGTCTGTGGTTGGGGGCGGCGAAAGCGGGGTTGGGGTTGTTGGGGACGGTGTAGACCCCCGATATTGCTAGCGGTCTGCGCGGGCCTGCGGCGAAAGCGGCTGTGTTGGCCTTGGGGGGACCGTCCCCCCAAACCCCCACATCGGGTCC
>NZ_BCQR01000082.1 GCF_001552175.1 Actinomadura kijaniata NBRC 14229 | reverse complement strand
GGCGGCCCGCCCGGCCCGGTGGCCGAGCGGGCCGCCCCGGGTCAGCGGTTCAGCGGGTAGCGGCCCGATCCGTCGCGCGCGCCGTACGGCAGCCAGCCGTGCTCGCGCGCGATGCTGACCGCCTCGACACGGGTGCGCGCGCCGAGCTTGGCCTGCACGCGGGCCACGTAGTTGCGGACGGTGCCGGTCGACAGGCAGAGCTGCCCGGCGATCTCGCCGACCGTGGCGCCCTCGGCCACCGCCGCCAGCACGTCGCGTTCGCGCGGGGTCAGGGGGTTGCGGGCGGCGGCCAGCTCGGCGAGCGCCAGCCTGCCGTCCACGGCGTGCTCGCCCCGCGCGACCCGGTGGATGACGTCCACCAGGTCGGTGGGGGAGGAGTCGCGCAGGACGAAGCCGAGCGCGCCGCCGTCGACGGCGGCGCGCAGCTCGCCGGGCCGGGGCCGGTCGGCCACGACGACGACCGCGCACCGGCGCTCGGTCCGGAGCACCGCCCGCACCGCGTCGACGCCGGGCATGTCGGGCAGCTCGGTCCCCACGAGCGCGACGTCGGGGCGGTGGTGGCGGCAGGCGGCCACCAGCGCCGCGCCCGAGTCCGCCGCCTCCGCGACGGCCAGGCCGGGCTCCCCGGCGAGCAGGGCCACCAGGCCGCTGCGGAAAAGATGGAGGCGTTCGGCGATCACAATTCGGATCATTCTGCCTTCCCGAGGCTCGTTCCGTCTCGTTCTCGGAGGGGAGAGCGAAAAGGCGGGGCGGCCCCGGGAAAGCGGGGTGGGCGGGGGCTTCACAGGGGATTTGGAGATCATCTTTTTGCCGCCTTAACCGGGCTGAGTCGAGGGGGCGGCATTCAGAGTGATGGATCTTGCAGTAAACGTCAAACGCGCCGGTGCCGCCGCCGGTCACTGATTTTCGGCAAGGTCCTCCCTTCCCCGTTCTCGTACCGCCAGTAAAGACGCAGGTCGGGGCGTTACGGAGGGCTGACGGAGCGTGTCCGCCAGGAAGAGATGGCAAGGATTGCGTAAAGTGTGGCGTCCGGATCGGGCCACTTTCTGGCCGCGTGTCACTGCTTGCGCTACAATCCGCGACCCCTCATGGACTGGAGGTCCATGAGGGAGGGAAAGGCGGTCCGGAAACATTCAGGGTTTGTTCAGGAAGGCGCACTACTTGTCGCAGGGCAAAGTTGATCGAGTCCTTTGTCAAGCACTGTTTAAGGCACCGCGCATCCTGGTGGAACACGTTTTCCGAACGTCCGTTCGGGATGGCTCGGGCGACGCGTCGGCGCTTGCCGCGTCCCTTCCGTGTCCTTGGTAACCCGACGAGCATATCCACGGGAAACCTTTCCAAACTTCCTCCCGCACAACTCATTCGGGCACGCGCGCCAATGCCGCCAGTACGCCCACGTCCGGCAGGGAGCCGAGCCCCTCGACCGCCCGCACCAGCTCCGCCGCCCGGCCGCCGGGGAGCGCCCGGGCGGCGTTGAGGCGGAACTTGGTGAGCAGCTCCGCGCGCGTCAGAGGGTGCCCCGGGCCGCCCCGGGAGGAGTCGACCCGGTGCTCCAGCGTCGCGCCGCCACGGGTCCGCACCCGCAGCACGGCCGCGAACGCGGTCGGGAAGACCGCCCCGGCGCGCTCGTCGGCGACGCACGCCACCTTCGCCGCCAGCGCCAGCCGCGCGGGGTCGCGCAGCGTCTCCTCGGTGAAGTCGTCCAGATGGACGCCGAGCCCGCCGCCGCCCAGCAGCGCGGTCGCCACGGTGAACGGCCCGGAGAACTTCGCGTGGTAGGGCGTGCGCGGCCGCGCCTTCTCCTCCCGCGGCTCGGCGACGGTCCGCAGCGTCGGCGCGGGCAGCCCCAGCTCGATCGCGGCGATGTCGCCGGGGTCGAGGCCGCCGTCCCGCAGCGCCAGCGCGCAGTCGATCGCCGGATGGGTGAAGTGGTTGGACGGGTACGGCTTGTAGACGGTCCGGGGCGCCTCCCAGCGTTCGCCGAGCCCGCCCAGCAGCGCGTCGGCGTCGTACCGGCCGTCCAGCCAGGCGCGGAAGAACCCGAACCGGCCCTCCAGCACCGTGGGCGGCCCGGTGATCCCGGCCCGGGCCAGGGCCGCCGCCGCGACCCCGGCGTGCGCGGCCCAGCCGCAGTGGACGCGCTTGACGGTGCCGCCGGTGCGGTTGGCCTCGATCACCCCGGAGCCCATGCTGGCGGCGACGCCGATCGCGTCGGCGACGCCGCCGGCGTCCAGGCCGTACAGGAGCGCGGCCGCCGCGGCGGCGGCCAGCGTGCCGCAGATGGAGGTGGCGTGCTGGCCCCGCTCGAAGAACGCCGAGTTGCGGATCTCCGGCAGGTAGGACGCCATGCCGAGGCGGACGCAGATCTCGATGCCCGCCGCCACGGCCGCCAGCAGCTCCGCCCCGCCCGCGCCGGTCTCCTCGGCGGCGGCGAGCGCGGCGGGCACGACCGAGGCGCTGGGGTGCAGCACCGAGGGCAGATGGGTGTCGTCGAAGTCGAGGGCGTGCGCCAGGGTGCCGTTGACCAGGGCGGCGCCGGGCGCCGGGAGCCGGTCGGCGGTGCCGACCACCCCGGCCCGCGGCGTCCCCGCCCAGTCCCGGACGGCCACGAGGACGGCCTCGCCGGAGCCGCCCTCGGCCAGGCCCGCCAGGCAGTTGCCGAGCACGTCCAGCACGCGCCCGGTCACGTCCCCGGCGACCCGCGGCGGGACGCCCCGGTCCCGGCAGCCGACCGCGAACGCCGCCAGCTCCTGGACCGCCGTGGTGTCACCCACCGGAAGGCCGCCCCTCGCCGGGGAGCACCGCCAGCGGCCGGACGGGGGCGCCGGTCGCCCCGACGATCGGCAGCGGGTTCAGCACGAGCGCGAACTCCCGGACCCCGGTGTCCAGCAGCGCGTCCAGCCGCATGGTCTCCACGATGTTGACGCCGGACTCCACCAGCAGCACGCGGTGCACCGGCAGCGTCGCGTGCCCCCGGCCGGGCGCCAGGTGCTCGAACGCGATCGTCTCCCCGCCGACGACGCGGGGCCGCCGCCCGGCCAGCCACCGGCCCGCCGCCTCGCCCGGCCCCGGCACCCCGTCGGCGTGCCCGACGAACGCCTCCCCCTCCGCCCACCGCCGGGACCAGCCCGTCCCGACCAGCAGCGCGTCACCGGGCCGGATCGCCAGCCCCGCCGCCGCCCTCTCCAGGTCGCCCGGGGTGACCTCGTAGCCCGCCGGGAGGACGGGCACACCGTGCACGGCCGCCACGTCCAGCAGCACGCACCGCCCCACGAACGGCGGGAACCGGTCGATGCCCAGCTCGGCGAACCCCTCGTGGCCCGTGACGTCCTCCGGCCGCAGCCCGCCGTGCAGCAGGCCGTCCTGGGAGACGTGCGCCAGGGCGTCCACATGCGTCCCGACGTGCCCGCCGGTCACGATGACCTCGTTGGCGGCCGATCCGCCGTCGGGGCGCACCAGGTCGCCGTGCCGCCGCTCCAGGGCCATGCGGAACGGGGGATGGCTGGGCGACTGCGGCATGCCCCGCCGCATCGGCTGCGCCAGGTCCAGCACCCGCGCGCCGTCGAACACCCGTGACAGGTCCATGGTCAGATGACGCCCTTCTCCCTCAGCCGGTCGATCTCGGCGGGTGACAGCCCCAACCGGTCGCCGTACACCTCGGCGTTGTGCGCGCCCCTGGCCGCGCCGGTGGAGCGGATCGCGCCCGGCGTGGCCGACATCCGGAACAGCACGTTCTGCATCCGCAGCGGGCCGAGGTCCGGGTCGTCCACCGTCGTGATCGTGTCCAGCGCGCGGTACTGCGGGTCGGCGAACACGTCCCGCACGTCGTAGACCGGCGCGACCGCCGCCTCGGCCCGCTCGAACGCCCGCACCACCTCCGCGGCGTCGCGCCCGGCGATCCATCCGCCCACCTGCGCGTCCAGCAGGTCGGCGTGCGCGGCCCGCCCCGCGCCGGTGGCGAACCACGGCTCGTCGATCACCTCGGGGTGCCCGACCAGCCGCATGACCCGCTCGGCGACGCTCTGCGCGCTGGTGGACACCGCGACCCACCGGCCGTCGCGGGTCCGGTAGGTGTTGCGGGGCGCGTTGTTGACCGACCGGTTCCCGGTGCGCTCCTGCACGATCCCCAGCTGGTCCCAGGCCGTGGGCTGCGGGCCGAGCAGCGTCAGCAGCGGCTCGACGATGGCCAGGTCGATCACCTGCCCGGGGCCGCCGCGCTGCCGGTGGAACAGCGCCATCATCACCGCGTTCACGCACGTGAGCGCGGCCACCCCGTCGGCGAGGCCGAACGGCGGCAGCGTCGGCGGCCCGTCCGGCTCCCCGGTGACGGCCGCGAACCCGCTCATCGACTCGGCCAGGGTGCCGAACCCGGGCCGCCGCGCGTACGGCCCGAACTGTCCGAACCCGGTCACCCGCGCGATCACCAGCCCCGGGTTGCCGGCCCACAGCGCCTCGGGGGCCAGCCCCCACCGCTCCAGCGTCCCGGGCCGGAAGTTCTCGATCAGCACGTCCGCGCGCCCGGCCAGGCGGCGCATCAGACCGGCCCCCTCGGCGGTGCCGAGATCGCAGGTGATCGCCTTCTTGTTGCGGCCGAGCATCTTCCACCACAGGCCGTGGCCGTCCTTGGCCGGGCCGTGGGTGCGCGCCGGATCCCCCTTCACCGGGTGCTCGACCTTGACGACCTCGGCCCCGTAGTCGCCGAGCACGGTCGCCGCCAGCGGCCCGGCGAACAGGGTGGCGAGGTCGAGCACGACGACGCCGTCCAGCGGTCCGGTCACATGTCCTCCCGGGAACTCCATGGCCACTTTATGGAAACGACGTTACGCTCTACGAAACATTCCGGGAAGAAGGGGATGCGATGTCCCGGTACGACCTGCTCGTCAAGAACGGCGTCCTCGTCCTGCCGTTCCATGGGGAGATCCGCGCCGACCTGGCCGTCTCCGGAGGCCGGATCGCCGCCATCGGGGAGGACCTCGGCGACGCCGAGGAGGTGGTCGACGCCGCCGGCCGGGCGGTGCTGCCGGGCGCGGTGGACGCCCACTTCCACCTCGGCATCTACCGGGACATGGGCCTGGACGCCCGGGAGGAGACCCGCTCGTCGCTGGTCGGCGGGGCCACCACGGTGCTGTCGTACTTCCGGACCGGGCGGCACTACCTGGACCGCACCGGGCCCTACCGGGAGATCTTCCCCGAGGTGCTGGCCGCCGTCGAGGGACGGTCGTTCACCGACTACGGCTTCCACCTGGCGCCGATGACGGTCGGGCAGATCGACGAGATCCCGTCGCTGGTCGCCGAGCACGGCGTCTCGTCGTTCAAGTACTACATGTTCTACAAGGGTTTCGACCTGGCGACCGACAGCCGCGACGCCCGCGCCTTCACCATGGGCGACGAGTACGACCTGGGCCACCTGTACCTGCTGCTGGAGCGGATCGCCGCCACCCAGGAGGACCACCCCGAGCTGCGGCTGTCGCTGTCCCTGCACTGCGAGCAGTCAGAGCTGATGCGCGTGTTCGTGGACCGCGTCCGCGACGGCGGCGAGCCGCAGAACCTGCGCGCCTACTCCGAGGCCCGCCCGCCGCTGACCGAACGCGTCGCCATCGCCGAGGCCGCCGTCCTCGCCGGGCACACCGGCGCCAACGTCAACCTGCTGCACCTGTCCGGTGCCGACGCCCTGCGCGAGGCCGTCGCCGCCCGCCGGCGGCACGGCACCGACATGCGCTTCGAGGTCACCCTGCACCACCTGTGCCTGGACCACGACGCCCTGGACGCGCGCGGCGGCCTGGGCGGCAAGGTCAACCCGCCGATCCGCACCGCCGCCGACAGCGCCCACCTGTGGGAACGCGTGCGCGACGGCCAGGTGGACTGGGTCGCCTCCGACCACGCCTGCTGCATGGAGGAGCACAAGGGCGACGACCTGTGGCCCGCCCGCCCCGGCTTCGGCGGCACCGCGCTGCTGTACCCCGTCCTGATCAGCGAGGGCCACCACCGGCGGGGCATCCCGCTGACCCGCGTCGCCGAGCTGGCCTCCGCCAACCCCGCCCGCGCCTACAACCTGTGGGGCCGCAAGGGCAGCCTGGCGGTCGGCTTCGACGCCGACCTCGCCATCGTCGACATGGACCGGGAGCAACGCGTCACGGCCGACCTGCTGCTGTCGGCCCAGGACCACTGTCCGTTCGAGGGGGTGACCGTGCGGGGCTGGCCGGAGACGACGATCGTGGGCGGCCGGATCGCCTACCGCGACGGCAAGCCCGCCGACACCCCCACCGGCGCCTACCTGCACCGCGCCTGACCCGCCGCGGCGCCCGCCCGGTTGGCCGGGCGGGCGCCGGTGAAGGGCTACATGCCGTCGCCGTCCCAGCGGCCCGTGGAGCGGCTGCGGACCGGGAGGGTCGAGATGACCGGGGCCGGGATCGGGTCGCCCTGCTTCCAGGGGCGGCCCCTGCCCGGGTTGTGGGCGTGGGCGTCGGTGCGTTCGGACGGGTGCTCCAGCGCGCTCGGGTCCGTGCCCCAGTCGAACGCGGGCTCCCCGTGCCCGTGGTCATGCCCGCGCTCATGCCCGTGGCCCTGCTGGAGGCGGGCCGTGTCCAGGGCCTTGGCGATCGCCAGGACGCTCTTGTCGGGGAGCGTGCCGTGCGGGAGGAAGCCGGCGTCCGGCTCGCCCCGGGCGCGCTGGAACTCCACCGAGGCGCGCAGGTCGCGCAGGTCGCGGTCGCCGCGGGGCGGGGAGCCGGCGCCCAGGTCGTGGGAGGAGGCCGACCAGCGCGCGCGGGTGCCGCCGGGCCCCCAGTTGACGGCCTCGCCGCCCCAGCGGATCCACTCGTTCTGCGTGTACCAGTTGAACAGCTCGCCGTCGGAGCGCAGCAGCCAGGTCGCGCCGCCCTCCATGGTGGTGAAGTGGCCGTGCTTCACCCGGGCCGGGCGGAAGAAGTAGGTGCCGAGGTCCAGGGTGCCGAAGTTGTACTCCATGTGGCCCTGGACCGTGTACGCCTCCTCGAAGCACGGGTGGTGGGCCAGGCGGTGGTCGGTCCAGCCCTCCTGGGCGTGCACCAGGCGGGTGTAGAAGCCGGTGACCGGGTCCACGTGCAGGTACTTGATGAACATGCCCGGCATGGGGCCGGGGTTGGGGACCGCGTCCCACCGCATCGCCCCGCTGTCCAGGACGACGACCTGTCCGCGGGCGTCCCTCCACGCCGGGGCGCGGACGCTCTGGACGGGGTCGAAGCCCGCGTCGCCGTACTCGCGGTAGTGCAGGACGCGGCTGCCCTCCCGGAACGTGATGGCGGCGGTGGGGACGCCCCTGGGCGCGCGCACGTAGCCGCCCTTGCCGATCCGGCGGCCGCCGTAGGTCATGGTGCCTTCGAGGACGTAGTACTCGGTGTCGGCGTGGTGGATGCCCGGCCCGCGGCCCCAGTCGGTGTGGAAGTCGAGCCGCAGGGAGGAGGAGCCGTCCTCCTCGTCGACCGACAGGCGGCGTTCGCCGGCCCGGCCCTCGCCGCCGGGCAGTTCGGCGGCGTGCCGGACGTAGTCGTTCTCCTGGATCACTTCGACGTGGGGGCGCACGGTCGGCCTTTCTCGCGCAGCTCGCGCTTGAGGATCTTTCCGGAGGCGTTGCGGGGCAGGGAGTCGACGAAGGTGAGGGCGCGGGGGAGCTTGGGGCCCGACAGGCGGGCGCGGCAGTGGGCGTCCAGGGCGGCGGCGTCGGGCGCGTGGCCGGGCGCGGGCACGACGAACGCGGCGACCCGCTCGCCCCAGCGCTCGTCGGGCAGCCCGACCACGGCGGCCTCGGCGACGCCGGGGAAGGCGTGCAGGACCTCCTCCACCTCGCGCGGCGCCACGTTGACCCCGCCCGTGATGATCATGTCCGTGCGGCGGTCGACGACGCGCAGGAAGCCGTCGGCGTCGCGCGTGACGATGTCGCCGGAGGTCAGGTAGCCGTCGTCGGTGACGCAGGCGCGCGTGGCGGCCGGGTCGTCGAGGTAGCCGCTCATCAGGAACGGGGAGCGGCTGAACAGCTCGCCCGGCTCGCCGGGGGCGACGGGCGCGCCGTCGTCGTCCACGATCCGGACGTCGGTCAGGTACCAGGGCGGGCCGACCGACCCGACCCGGTGGGCGTCGGCGGGACGGCAGTTGGCGACGATGCCCGCCTCGGTCGAGCCGTACAGCTCGTGCACACCGGCCCGCGGGAACGCCTCCATCACCCACGTCTTCAACGCCGACGGCAGCGCGGCGGCGTTGAAGTAGAGCGTGTCGAGGCTGGACAGGTCGTGGTCGCGCAGGGCCGCCTCGCCCAGGGCGCGGAGCGCGTGGGCGTGCGTCGGGACCAGGAACGCCGCGTGGGCACGGTCGCGTTCGACCAGGCGCAGCAGCCGTTCGGGGTTCCACGAGCGCAGCATCGTCACGGTGCCGCCGGTCAGGACGGGCGCGTAGCCGAAGACCATCCCGGCGCCGTGGTGCATCGGCGCGACCGCGACGCTGGTGCGCCCCACGCCGAGGCCCCATTCGAGCGCCGACAGGTAGCACAGCAGGGCGCGGGCGCGGTGGCTGCTCAGCACGCCCTTGGGCGTCCCGGTCGTCCCGGCGGTGTAGTAGACCGCGAACGGGGCGAGCTCGTCCACCGGGACGCGTGGGTCGCGGGACGGCGCCGAGGCCAGCGCCGCGTCGTAGGACGGGCCGAGATCGGTCCGCCCGAGCGACAGCACGACGCGTCCGGCGGCCGCGTCGGCGACGACGCCGGACAGCGCGCCGTCCAGCACCACGGCGCGGCTGCCGGAGTGGTCGAGGACGTGGGCGGCCTCGGCGGGGGAGGAGCGCGTGCCGACCGGCACCAGCGTCAGCCCCGCCTTCGTCAGCCCGGCGATGACCTCGGGGTACTCCATCCGGTTGCCGAGCAGCACCGCCACGCGGTCGCCGGGCCGCAGCCCGCGTTCCAGCAGCGCGTTGGCCAGGCGGCTCGACCGGTCGTGCAGCCCCCGGTAGGTGAGGCGGCGGTCGCCGTCGACCACCGCGACGGCGTCCGGGGTCGCGGCCGCGAACTCCCGGACGCCTCCGGCCATGGTGAGCGGCGCGCCGCCCGGCACGATCGCCATCCCACCCCCTGTTTCCGTAAGAGAAATCTTGTTTCGTTGTGCGATACGAGCATGCGGGGCGTGGCGGTGGACGTCAAGAAGGTCTGACTTTTTCGCCGTAGCATGCCTCGCGTGACCGCCGGACCCGCCTACGCCGCCCTCGCCGCCGACCTGCGCCGCCGCATCCTCGCCGGGGAGTACCGGCCCGGGGACCGGCTCCCGGTCGAACCGGAGATGTGCGCGCGCTACGGCGTCTCCCGCAGCACCGTGCGCGAGGCGCTGCGGCTGCTGGCCAGCCAGCACCTGGTCACCACCGTGCGCGGCGTCGCCGGGGGCACCTTCGTCGCCCACCCCCGGCCCGAGCAGCTCAGCGAGCACCTGGCCACCGGGCTTGGCCTGCTCGCCGGGACCGCGCAGGTCAGCGTGGACCAGCTGCTGGAGATCCGGGAGCTGCTGGAGGTGCCCGCCGCGGGGCTGGCCGCGACCCGCCGCGACGAGGCCGACCTGGCCGCGCTGCGCGCCGCGCTGTTCGACCCGGCCGCCGTGGACCCCGCCGAGATCTACGAGCCGAACCGGCACTTCCACGCCGTCCTGCTGCGCGCCGCCGGGAACCCGCTGCTGGAGGTCGTCGCCCGCCCGGTGTTCGGGGTGCTGAACGAGCGGTTCCTGCGCGAGAACGCCCCGCCCCGCTTCTGGCACCGGGTCGACGCCGACCACCGCGAGATCCTGGCCCGCGTCGAGGCCGGGGACGAGCGCGGCGCCCGCGCGGCGGCCCGCGCGCACCTGGGGCACCTGCGCTCGACCTACCTGTCCATCGACTCCGCCGACCGGGCCGAGGGTTGACGCCCGAAACATCAGACCTTTACGGTGACGGCGGCTGACAACGGATCCCGCACCCGAGGGGTGACGCCGTGGCCGTTCATGGTCCGGACATCGGACGCCACTACGAGGACTTCCAGGTCGGCGACGTCTACCAGCACCCGTTCGGCCGCACGGTCACCGAGGCCGACAACACCTGGTTCACGCTGCTGACGCTCAACACCAACCAGAACCACTTCAACGCCGACTTCGCCGCCCGCGCCCCCTACGGCCGCGTCATCGTCAACTCCGGGCTGACGGTGGCGCTGGTGCTGGGCCTGTCGGTCATCGACATGAGCCAGACCGCGCTGCTCAACCTGGGCTGGACCGACATCCGGCTCACCCACCCGGTGTTCGTCGGCGACACCGTCTACGCCGAGTCCCTGGTCACCGCCACGCGCGAGTCGCGGTCCCGCCCCTACGCCGGGATCGTCACCTGCCGCACGCGCGGCCTCAACCAGGACGGCGACGAGGTCGTCTCCTGGGAGCGCACCGTCATGGTCTACAAACGCGACGCCCCGCACGACAAGGGCTACTTCCCGCAGGCCAGGACCGGCCCCATGGAACTGCCGTGAGGATCGCCTACGGCCCGTGGGGCGAGACGCTGGACGAGCTGGTCGCGGCCGGGCGGGCCGCCGAGGACGCCGGCGCCGAGGCGCTGTGGGTGCCCGAGCTGCACCGCAGCGCCACCGTCACGGCCGCCGCGCTGGCCGCCGCGACCACCACCGCCCGGGTGGGGACGGCGGTCGCCCTGGCGTTCACCCGCAGCCCGATGGTGACCGCGCTGGAGGCCATGGACCTGGACGAGCTGTCGGGCGGCCGGTTCACGCTGGGCCTCGGCAGCGGCGTGCGGCGGCTCAACGAGGACTGGCACAACGCCCGCTGGGGGAACCCGGTCGCGCACCTGCGCGAGACCGTCGCCGCCGTCCGGCACGTCGTCGCCCACGCCGCCGACGGCGACCCCATGATCCTGGAGGGCGAGCACGAGCCGCTGCGCGTGCGCGGCTTCCGCCGCCCGTACCCGCCCGCCCGCCGCGCGGTCCCGGTCCACCTGGCGGGCCTCGGCCCGGCGATGACCGCGCTGGCCGGGGAGGTCGGCGACGGCTGGATCTCCCACGAGCTGTGCTCGCCCGCCTGGCTGCGCGACCGCGCCGGGCCCGCCCTCGCCACCGGCCTGGCCCGCGCCGGACGCGACCGCGCCGACCTGGAGGTGGTCGTCTCCGCCGTCTGCTCGATCGACGACGACCCCGCCGAGGCGCGCCGCCGCGCCGCCGGGCCCGTCGGGTTCTACGCCTCGGTGCGCACCTACGCCGGCTTCTTCGCCTTCCACGGCCTCGCCGGCGCGCAGCGCCGGGTGGCCGGGGCGTTCCGCGCCGGGGCCGGGGCCGACCACCTGGCGGACGCGGTGCCCGACGCGATGGTGGACGCCTTCACCCTGACCGGCGACCCCGGCCGGGTCCGGGACCGCCTGCGCGCCTACGCGGGCCTCGCCGACACCGTGAAGCTCACCCCGCCCACCCACGGCCTCGCCCCGGCGGAGATCCGCCGGGCCCAGGCCCGCGTCATCGACCTCATCCGGGAGCTGACATGAGACCCCTGCAGGACGTGCGGGTCATCGCGCTGGAGCAGTACGGGGCGGGCCCGTTCGGGTCGCTGCACCTGGCCGACCTCGGCGCCGAGATCATCAAGATCGAGGACCCGCGCACCGGCGGCGACGTGGGACGCCACGTCCCCCCGTACGCCGAGGACGGGGACTCGCTGTTCTTCGAGGCGTTCAACCGCAACAAGCGGTCGCTTTCGCTGGACCTGTCGGTCCCGGCGGGCCGCGCGGTGTTCGAGGACCTGGTCCGCGCCGGCGACGCCGTCTACTCCAACCTGCGCGGCGACGTCCCCGCCAGGCTCGCCATCACCTACGACGACCTCAAGCACCTCAACCCGGCGATCGTGTGCTGCTCGCTGACGGGCTTCGGGATGACCGGGCCGCGCAGCGCGCACCCCGGCTACGACTACGTCCTCCAGGGCCTGGCCGGGTGGATGGACCTCACCGGCGAGCCCGGCGGTCCGCCCGCCAAGTCGGGCCTGTCGCTGGTCGACTACTCCGGCGGGCTGGTCGCCGCGCTGGCGCTGATGGCCGGGCTGCACGCCGCGCGCCGCGACGGCGCGGGCATGGACTGCGACGTGTCGCTGTTCGACACCGCGATCGCGATGCTGACCTATCCGGGCGTCTGGCACCTCAACGCGGGCTTCACCCCGGCGCGGACCCGGCACTCGGCGCACCCGTCGCTGGTGCCGTTCCAGGCGTTCCGGGCCAAGGACGGCTGGCTGGTGGTCGGCTGCGCCAAGGAGAAGTTCTGGCGGCGGCTCACCGCCGCGATCGAACGCCCCGAGCTGGCGGCCGATCCGCGCTTCGCGACCTTCGCCGACCGGCGGCGCAACGCCGCCGACCTGCTGCCCCTGCTGGAGGAGGTCTTCGCGGCCCGCACCGTCGCCGGATGGCTCGCCCCCCTCCAGGCCGCGTCGGTCCCCTGCGGCCCCGTCAACGACGTCGCGCGGGCGCTGACCGACGACCACACCCTCGCCCGCGACCTGATCGTGGAGACCGAGCACCCCCGCTACGGCACCGTCCGCAACCTCGCCTCCCCGGTCCGCGTCGGCACCGGACGCCCCGCCCACCGCCGCGCCCCGCGCCGCGGCGAGGACTTCGACCACATCGTGCGGGACGTCCTCGGCTACCCCGGCGCCCGCGTCGACGAGCTGACCGCCGCGGGCGCGTTCGGGACGCCCGCATGACCGCGATCGCCGAGACCCTCACCTCCTGGGCCCTCTCCCTCCGCCCCGGCGACGTCCCGGACGCGGTCCGGAGCGCGGCGGCCCGGCACCTGCTCGACGGGCTGGGCTGCGCCGTCGCCGCGAGCCGCGCCCGCGCCGCCGGGCCCGCCGTGGACGTCGCCCGCTCGCTGGGCGGCGGGCGGCCCGAGGCGAGCGTGCTCGGCCTGCCCGGCGAACGGCTGTCGCGCCCGGCGGCGGCGCTGGCCAACGGCGTGCTCGTGCACGCCCTCGACTTCGACGACACCCACACGCGCGGCCTCGTGCACGCCACCGCCCCCGTCCTGCCCGTGGTGCTCGCCGAGGCCGAACACGCCGGGCACGGCGGCGAGGAGACGATCACCGCCCTCGTCGTCGGGCTGGAGACCGTCTGCCGTCTCGCGGCGGCGGCGCCCCACGCCTTCCACGCGCGCGGCCTGCACGCCACCGCCGTCTGCGGCGTCCTCGCCGCCGCGCTCGTCGCGGCGCGCCTGCGCGGCCTCACCGCCGACCAGGCCGTCAACGCCCTCGGCATCGCCGGGAGCCGGGCGGGCGGCCTGCTGGAGTTCCTCGGCACCGGGGCCTCCACCAAGCGGCTCCACCCCGGCTTCGCCGCCCACGACGGCATGGTCGCCGCCGCGCTGGCCGCCGCCGGGATGACCGGCCCCGCCACGGTCCTGGAGGGCGAACGCGGCCTCTACCGCGCCCTCGCCGCCCGCGCGCCCGACCGGGACGAGCTGCTCGGCGGCCTCGGCGGACGCTGGGAGACCACGCGGATCACCGTCAAGCCCTACCCGGCCTGCCAGCTCCTGCACGCCCAGCTCGACGCGGCCCGCGCCCTCCCGCCCGGCGACCATGTGGAGATCGTCGCCGAGGTCCACCCGGACGCCGCCGCGATCGTGTGCGGGCCGGGCGGGCGGCGTCCGCGCAACTCCTACGACGCCCGGTTCAGCCTGCCGTGGAGCCTGGCGGCGATGCTGACCGACGGCGAGGTCACCCTCGCCACCTACGACCGGATCGACCGCCCCGAGGTCCTGGCCCTGGCCGCGCGCGTCCGCACCGAGACCGTCGCGTTCGGCGGGGCCGCCGCCGACCAGCCCGGCCGGGTCCGCGCCCGCACCGCCTCCGGCGAGTGGGTCACCGCGCACGTGCCGCGCAGCCGCGGCGGCCCGGGCGACCCCGACCTCGACGCCACCGTCCGCGCCAAGGCCCTGGCCAACCTCGGACCGGGGGCCGAACCGGTCGCCGACCTCGCCCTCACCCTGGCGGACCTGCCGTCCACGGCCCCCCTCATGACCGCATTGGAGAGCCATGCCCCGTGACACCGCGCGGCCGCCCGCCGTCGCCGGAACCGCCGAACAGGCCTACGCCGGAGCCGTCGCCTCGCTCGCGGCCGCCGGGCTGGGCCCCGCCGACACCGTGCACGTGGTGGAGTACGCCACCGCCGCCGCGCTGGCCGACTACCCCCGGGTGGAGCGGGCCCGCGCCGCGGCGCTGGGCGACCACCGCGTCCCGGTCGCGACCGTCCCCGTCGAGGCGCTGCCCGGCCCCGGCCCCGGCGCCGAGCTCGCCGTCGAGCCGACCGCGTTCCCCGGCGGCGGCGACCTGGTGACCGCCCACCCCGACCGGGGCCTGCACCGCGGCGCCCTGCGCGTCGCCGACGGGATCGTCCACCTGCCCAGCGTCCACCCGCACGACGGCGACGGCCCCGTCCACGAGGGCGACTTCCGCGCCCAGTACCGCTACTGCCTGGAACGCGTCGGCGACCTCCTCGAGGCCGCCGGGCTGGGCCTGGACGCCGTGGTGCGGACCACCGACCACACCGCCGGGGCCACCCGCGCCGAATACCCGCGCTGCGGCCGCCCGCGCGCCGAGCTGCTCGGCGGGACCGGCGCCGACGGCAGGCCCGTGCACCCGGGCGCGGCGGGCATCCTCACGGACCACCCGGTGGTGCCCGGCGCGATGGTCTCCCTCACCGCCGTCGCCTCCACCGCGCCGCTCCGCGCCGTCAACCCCGGCTGGCGCCGCTACGACACCCTCACCTACAAACCGGGCGTCCTCGCGGGCCGCACGCTGTTCATGTCGGGGTTCGCCGCCCTGGAGCCCGCCACCCAGAAGGCGGTCTTCGACGGCGACCTGCTCGCCCAGGCCGAGTTCACCTACGCCTCCGTCACGGCCGTGCTGCGCGAGGCCGGTCTCGACGGAACGGCCGTCACCCACCTGGTCGAGTACATCACCCCCGGTGCCGCCGCCGACCACGACCGGCTCACCGGCCTGCGCCGCGCGCACTTCGGCGACGCCCCCGCCCTCACCTCGGTGGTCTGCTCGGCGCTGCTGCGCCCCGAGTTCCTCATCGAGGTCGTGCCCACGGCGGTGGTCGCGTGACCGCCCTGCTCACCGAGGAGATCAGGGCGCTGGTCGGCCGCGAGGTCTCCTACACCGCGCCGGAGGAGCTCGGCCGCGCCTCGATCCGCTACTTCGCCCTCGCGGTCGGCGACGACAACCCGCTCTACACCGACGAGACCCACGCCCGCGCGCACGGGTACGCCTCGGTCGTCGCCCCGCCCACACTGGTCTGCGAGACCAACCAGTACGCCGGGCTGCCCCGCGACGACGACGGCTACGCCGGGCACACCTGGCGGCTGGACATCCCCGGGACGCGCCTGGTGCGCGGCGGCAACCACTACACCTTCCACCGGCCCGTGCTGCCCACCGACGTCATCACCGTGACCTGGCGGATCGACGACGTCACCGAACGGACCGGGGCCCGCCCCCTGCTGATCGTCACCTCCACCGCCCGCTACACCGACGCGCGCGGCGAACCCCTGGCGACCAACACCGAGACCCTCGTCTACGTCGCCCTGGCGGAGAAGACATGACCATCGCACCCGGCACGGCCGTCCCCCCGCTGGAACGCCGCATCGACCTGCCCGACATGATCGCCTACGCGGGCGCGACCTGGGACTGGCACCGCCTGCACTACGACCCCGCCTACCTGGCGGCCAGGGACCTGCCCGGCCCCGTCGTGGACGGGCAGGTGTTCGGCGCGCTGCTGGCCGAGCAGCTCCAGGACTGGCTGGGCCCGCGCGCCCGCGTCCGGACCCTGCGCTTCCGCTTCGCGAGCATGGTGTTCGCGGGCGAGACCGTGCGCTGCACCGGCGAGGTCACCGCCGTCCGGGACGGCCTGGTCACCGTCGAGCAGCGCGTCGAGGTCGCCGGGGACGGCCGGACCGCCGTCGCCCCGGCGGGCGCGACCGTGGAGACCGGCCCATGACCGCCGCGATCGCCGGGGCGGCCGAGTCCGACCTCGGCGTCACCGGGAAGTCGGTCCTCGCCCTCCAGTCCCAGGCCGTCACCCGAGCGCTGGCCGACGCCGGGCTCACCCTGCGCGACGTGGACGGCCTGGCCACCGCCGGGGTGTCCCGTTTCCCGGCCGCCCAGGTCGCCGACTACCTGGGCCTGCGGCCCGCCTGGACGGACTCGACGTCCGCGGGCGGGTCGGCGTTCGAGATGTACGTGGCGCGCGCCGCGCAGGCCATCGACGCCGGGCAGTGCTCCACGGTCGTCATCTCCTACGGGTCGAACCAGCGTTCGGCGCGGTCGCGCTCGCTGGGCGGCGCGGTGGAGCCCCACGTCCCGGAGGCGCAGTTCGAGGCGCCCTACGGGCCGCTGTACCCGATCTCGTACTACGCCATGGCCGCGCAACGCTACCTGCACGCCTACGGCGCCGAACGCGAACACCTCGCCGAGGTCGCGGTCGCCGCCCGCGAATGGGCGCTGCGCAACCCCGCGGCGTACCGCTACGGCGCGGGCCCGCTCACCGTGGACGCGGTACTGGGCGCGCCCATGGTCTCCTCGCCGCTCACCGCCGCCGACTGCTGCCTGGTCACCGACGGCGGCGGCGCGGTCGTGCTGACCTCCCTGGACCGCGCCCGCGACCTGCCCCGGCCCCCGGTCGTGGTGCTCGGCTACGGCGAGTCCACCACCCACACCTCCATGACGGGCGACGACGACCTGCTGCGTCCCGGCTCGTTCGCGTCGGGGCGGCGGGCGTTCGCGATGGCGGGGCTGCGGCCCGCCGACGTGGACGTGGCGCAGCTGTACGACTCGTTCACCATCACGGTCCTGCTCACCCTCGAAGGGCTGGGGTTCTGCGGGCGGGGCGAGGCGGCCGCGTTCGTCGGGGACGGCCGGACCCGTCCCGGCGGCGCGTTCCCGCTCAACACCTCCGGCGGCGGCCTGTCCTACAACCACCCCGGCCAGTTCGGGGTGCTGCTGCTGGTGGAGGCCGTCCGGCAGCTACGCGGCGAGTGCGGCGACCGGCAGGTCCAGGGCGCCGAGACCGCCCTCGCCCACGGCACCGGCGGCGTCTTCTCCACCCACGCCACCGTCCTGCTGGGAGCCGACCGATGAACGAGGAGATCCCCGTCGACGGGGTGACCCGCCCCTGGTGGGAGGCCACCCGCGAGCGGCGCCTCACCGTCCAGCGCTGCCTGGAGTGCGGCCACCGCCAGCACTACCCCCGCGCGCTGTGCACCGGCTGCGGCGGCACCGCGCTCGACTTCACCGACGTCTCCGGACGCGGCACCGTCGACTCCTTCACCGTCGTCCACCGCGCCCCGCGCCCCGGCCTGGAGACGCCCTACGTGGTGGCGCGCGTCCGCCTCGCCGAGGGGCCGATCCTGCTGACCCGCCTCGTTGGCGCCGACCCGTCCGCCTGGACGTGCGACGAACCCGTCCGCGTCGCCTGGCGTCCCCTGCCCGACGGCCGCCACCTTCCCGTCTTCGCCAAGGAGTGATCCGGTGGACTTCACGCTCGACGACGACCAGCGCCTGTTCCGCGACACCCTGCGCGCGTTCGCCGACCGGGAGATCCGGCCCGTCGCCCGGGAGTGGGAGGCCTCCGGCCGCTACCCGGCCGAGATCGTCGAGGGGATGCGGAGGCTCGGGCTGTTCGGGCTGACCGTGCCCGAGGAGTACGGCGGGCTGGCCGTCGACATGGTGTCGTTCGCGCTCGTCTTCGAGGAGATCTCCAGGGCGTGGATGGGGATCGCCGGGATCCTCGGCAGCCACTCGCTGGCCTGCCGGATGATCGCCGACCACGGCACCGCTGACCAGCGGCGGCGCCACCTGCCCGACCTGGCGACCGGCGCGCGCCGCACCGGCGTCGCCCTCACCGAGCCCTCCGCCGGCACCGACCTCCAGGGCATCGGGACCGTGGCCCGCCGCGACGGCGACCACTACGTGGTCACCGGCCGCAAGACCTGGATCACCAACGCCCGCCACGCCGACCCGCTGCCCGTCCTGGTCAAGACCGACCCGGCGGCGACCCCCGCCCACCGGGGCATGTCGGTCCTGCTCGTCGACGCCGCCGCCCCGGGCTTCCAGGTGCTGCGCGACCTGCCCAAGCTCGGCTACAAGGGCACCGAGTCCTGCGAGGTCGTCCTGGACGAGGTCCGCGTCCCGGCCGCCGACCTGCTCGGCGGCGTGGAGGGCCGGGGCATGCAGCAGGTCCTGTCGGGGCTGGAGACCGGACGCCTCAACGTCGCCGCCCGCTCCCTCGGCATCGCCCAGGCCGCCTACGACGAGGCGCTGGCCTACGCCGCCCGGCGCGAGGCGTTCGGCCGTCCGATCCACGACTTCCAGGCCGTGCAGCTCAAGCTCGCCGACATGGCCATCAAGGTCCAGGCCGCCCGGCTGCTGGTCTACTGGGCGGCCTCCCAGGCCGACGCGGGCCGGCGCGTGGACATGGAGGCGGGGATGGCCAAGACGTTCGCCTCGGAGGCGGCCGTCGACTGCTCCCTGGCGGCCATGCAGATCCACGGCGGCCACGGCTACTCCACCGAGTTCGTGGTGGAGCGCCTGTACCGGGACGCCCCGCTGATGAGCATCGGCGAGGGCACCAACGACATCATGCGCGTCGTCATCGCCCGCGCGCTCACCTCCGGCCGGGCGGTGATCGGATGAGGTCGGCCCTGTACGTCCCCGGCGACGCCCCGGGCAAGCTCGCCACCGCGCCGCGCCGCGACGCCGACGAGCTGATCGTCGATCTGGAGGACGCCGTCCCCCTCGCCGCCAAGGCCGCCGCCCGCCGGACCGTCGCCGACTGGCTGGCGACCCGTCCGCGCGGCCCCCGCGTGTGGGTGCGCGTCAACCCCGGCGAGCGGGGACACGACGACGTCCGTGCCGTCGCCCTGCCGGGCCTCACCGGGGTGTGCGTCGCCAAGGCCGAGACCGTCGGGGAGCTGGCCGCGCTGGACGCCCTGCTCACCGGCCTGGAGAGGGAACGGGGCCTGCGCCGCCTCGGCGTCGTGCCGCTGCTGGAGTCGGCCGCCGCGGTCCTCGACGCCCCCGCGCTGGCCCGCGCCCCCCGCGTGGTCCGCCTCCAGCTCGGCGAGGCCGACCTGCGCGCCGACCTCGGCGTCGAACCCGGTCCCGACGAGCGCGAGCTGCTGTACGCCCGCTCCCGGATCGTGCTGGCCAGCGCCGCCGCCCGCATCGAACCGCCGATCGCCCCCGTCAGCACCGACGTCCGCGACCTGGCCGCCCTGCGCGACTCGACCCGGGCCCTCAAACGCCTGGGCTTCCGCGGCCGCGCCTGCGTCCACCCGGCCCAGCTCCCCGTCGTCAACGAGGTCTTCACCCCCACCCCCGACGAGCTGGCGCGCGCCCGCGACCTGCTGGCCCGCCACGAGGCGGCGACGGCCGGCGGCACCGGCGTCTGCCTGGACGACGACGGCCGGCTGGTGGACGAGGCGGTCGTCCGCTCAGCGCGCCGCCTGCTCGCGGACTGACACGGCCTCGGCCGGCCGCGTCCGCTCGGCCCACCGCGCCAGCGGCACCACCGGCGCGGCGCACGCCGCGAACACCAGCGCCAGCACCACCCACCCCACCGCCGCCAGCCCGCCGACCAGGGCCGTGACGACCGCGGGGGCGAACGTCATCACCACGCCGGTCAGCGCCGCGTTCAGGCCCTGGTACTCGCCCTTGCGGTCCTCGCGCATCAGCTCCATCGACAACTGCCACTGGCCCGCCGTGAACAGCAGCTCCCCGGCCACGTGCACCACCACCGCCGCCAGCACGACGGCCGCGCCCAGCCACGGCGCGCCGACCAGCACCAGGCAGCTCGCCGCCAGCAGCCCGCCCGCCCACGTCGCGGCCCGCGCGCCCTGGGAGACGGTCCGCACGCGCACGCTGACGGGGGTCTGGAGCACCGCGATGAACACCGCGCTGATCACCACGGCCACGGCCGCCACGGCGGGCGGCGCGTCGGTGTGCTCCGACACCCACAGCGGCACCCCCGCCGACAGCATCGCCCAGCACAGGGTCAGCCCCGCCACCGGCGCCATCACCGCGATGTAGGGCAGGTCGCGGACCGCTTCGCCGCGCAGCCCCGCCCACCGTGCGGAACGTTCCACGGTCGGGGCCTCGGGCACGCCCCGCAGCGTGCAGGCGGCGACCACGAACGTGACGGCGTTGAACGCGATGGCGGTCGCGTAGGCCCAGTGCTCGTCGATCGTCAGCACCACCGCCCCGCCCGCCGCGCCGAGCGCGTTGGTGGCGTGCACGACCGCCCGGTTCAGCGCCAGCACCCGCACCCGCTCCCCGCCCTCGAACAGGCCGGCGACCAGCGCGCCCTGCACGCCCATCCCGACGATCTGCGCGCCGTCGAACAGCGCGGCCGCCACCACCAGGCTCGGCAGGTCCCGTACCAGCAGGAACGCCAGCGCCGCCCCGCCCCGCACCAGGTACAGCACGACCAGCACGCGCCGCGCCCCGTACCGGTCGGCGACCGCGCCCACCGGCACCGCCAGCGCCAGCCCGACCGCCCCCGCCACGAGCAGCGCCAGCCCGGCCCGGCCCGGCGGAATGCCCAGGTCGCGGGTGAGGTAGAGCGCCCAGACGGTGAACCAGACACCACCGCCCAGCCCATTGATCCCGCTGCCCAGCAGCAACCGCCGCACGACTCGCCTGCTGTCATTATTCATGCAACAATGAAGTATGAATGACGCTCGTGTTGTCAAGGGGGAGCGGATACTGGGCGTGGTCGCCGACCCGCTGCGCTTCGCCGTTCTGCGCCTGCTGGCACGGGAACGGGAACTGCCCGCCGGGGCCATGGCCGACCGCCTCGCCGTGAGCGCGTCCCGGCTGGCCAACCATCTGGCCGTGCTGCGCGACGCCGGGCTCGTCGCCTCCCGCCGCTCCGGCCGCGTCGCCGTCTACCGGCTGACCGCCCCCGACCGCACCGCCGCGTTCGTGCGCGCCCTGGACGCCCTGGCCGGGGAGGAGGAACGCGACCCGGAGCCGACCGCGTTCGCCCGCGCCCGCCTGTGCTACGACCATCTCGCCGGGGAGCTGGGCGTCCTGCTCTACCGCCGTCTCGTCGCGGCCCGCGCCCTCGTCCCCGGCGACGGTCCCGAGGCGCCCCTCACCTCCGGGCCCGCCCTGGCGGCCGAACTGGAGCGCCTCGGCGTCACCCCGCCCGACCTCGGCCGCCGCCACCTGGCGGTCGGCTGCCTGGACTCGACCGCCGGAACGCCCCACCTCGGCGGCGCGCTCGGCGCGGCGATCCTGCGTTCCCTCAGCGAACGCGGCCTGCTGCGGCCCGGCCCCCACGAGCGCCTCCTGACCGAGGCCCCGGACGCCGAGGCCCTGCTGACCGGCCGGTAGCGCGGAGCTAACCGGCCGATGGCGCGGGCAGGGCGGACAGGGCGGTCTCCAGGGACACCACCTCGGCGTACTTGGCCTGGAGGTCGAACAGGCTCGCCTCGTGCGGGCGGGGGTCGCGGTCCCCGCACGCCTCGCGCACCACCACCGGGACGAACCCGTGCTGCACCGCGTCCACCGCGCTCGCCCGCACGCACCCGCTGGTGGACAGCCCGCACAGCAGCACGGTGTCCACCCGCATCGCCGTCAGCGTCGCCGCCAGGCCCGTGCCGAAGAACGCGCTGGCGTACTGCTTGACCACCACGGTCTCGTCGGGCGCGGGGGAGGGGTCGGCGGGGAAGCCGCCCCACGGGCTGCCCCGGTCGAAGCAGCGCAGCGCCGGGACCTTCCGGTAGAACAGCCCGCCGTCGCGCCCGCCCGGCCCGTACTCCACCCGCGTGAACACCACCGGCACCCCGCGTCCGCGCGCCGCCGCCACCAGCCGCGCCGCCGCCGCGACCGCGTCCTCCACCCCCGCGTACAGCGGCGACCCCCGGTCCAGGTAGGCGCGGACCACGTCGACGACCAGCACGGCGGGACGCTCCCCGAACGGCAGCCTCCCGCCGAACCCGGCCGCCCGGTAGTCGGCCTCCAGCGGGTCCATCAGATCGTGCCGTTCCCGACCAGCGCGGCGATCTCGGACGCGGCCAGGCCGAGCAGCCCGCCGTACACCTCCGCGTTGTGCCGCCCCAGCTCCGGACCCGGCGAACGCACCCGCCCCGGGGTCTCCGACAGCCGGGGGAACACGTTCTGCATGGGGAAGTCCCCGAACTCCGGGTGCGCGAGCCGCACGATCGCCTCCCGCGCCCGGAAGTGCGGGTCGTCCAGCATGTCCCGGGCGCGGTAGATCAGCCCGGCCGGGACGCCGTTGTCGTGCAGCAGCCTCAGCAGCGGACCCGACTCCCAGCCGGACGTCCACGCGGCGATCAGGTCGTCCAGGGCGTCGGCGTTCTCTCCGCGCGCGCCGTGGGTGGCGTACCGCTCGTCGTCGGCGAGTTCGGGACGGCCCATCAGCCCGGCCAGCCGCCGCCAGATCGTGTCGCGGTTGGCGGCGATGAGGACCGGGCCGTCGGCGGTGGGGTAGACGTTGCTGGGCGCGACGTTCGGCAGCACCGACCCGGTGCGCTCCCGCTGATAGCCCGCGATGTCCCACTCGGGCACCAGGGACTCCATCATCGCCAGCACCGCCTCGTACAGCGCCGAGTCCACGACCTGCCCGCGCCCGGTGCGGCGCCGGGCGTGCAGCGCCACCAGCGTGCCGAGCGCCGCGAACGTCCCGGCCAGCTCGTCGCCCAGCGAGATGCCCGTCCGCGACGGCGGGCGGTCGGGGTCCCCGGTGACGTACCGGATGCCGCCCATCGCCTCGCCGACCGACCCGAACCCGGCGCGCGGCGCGTACGGCCCGTCCTGCCCGTACCCGGTGACCCGCGTGACGACCAGCCCCGGGTTGTCGGCCCACAGCGCCTCGGGGGACAGGCCCCAGCGCTCCAGGGTCCCGGGCCGGAAGTTCTCCACCAGCACGTCCGCCTCGGCGATGAGCCGCCGCGCGAGCGCCTGCCCTTCGGCCGCGCGCAGGTCGAGGGTCACCGACTTCTTGTTGCGGGCCAGGATCGGCCACCACAGCGACCGGCCGTGCGGCTTCTCCCGCCCCCACTCGCGCATCGGGTCGCCCGCGCCCGGCGGCTCGACCTTGATGACCTCGGCGCCGAAGTCGCCGAGCAGCTGGCCGCAGAACGGCCCGGCGAGCAGCTGTCCCATCTCCACCACGCGCAGGTCGCCCAGGGGGGTCTCGGTCATGTCGGCTCCTCGTCGGTGCGGACGCGTTCGATCAGATGGTCGGCGGCGGCGCGGATGTGCGAGCGCATCACCGCCTCGGCCCAGACGGGGTCGCCCGCGCGCAGCGCGGCGACCAGCTCGCGGTGGTGGTGCATGCTGCGGTCCAGCGCGGCGGCGTCGTAGCGGCGGAACGTGTCCAGCACCAGCGGCGCGTGCACCACCGACGTCAGCATGGCGGGCAGCCGCCCGTTGCCCGACAGCGCGATCACCCGGCCGTGGAAGCGGTCGTTCAGCTCCGCCACCCGCCGGAAGTCGCCCTCGGCGGCCGCGGCCTCCATCGCCTCGCAGCACGCGGCGAGCTCGTCCAGGGCGTCGGCGGGCACGCCGCGCCGGGCCGCCCGCGCCGCCGCGTACGGCTCCAGCAGCCCCCGCAGCTCGAAGATCTCCGCCAGGTCGGCGGCGGTCCACCGCACCACCCGCGCGCCCCGGTGGGGGAGCACCTCGACCAGGCCGTCGGCGTCGAGCCGCTGCAACGCCTCCCGCACCGGCGTGCGCGACAGCCCCAGCGTCCCGGCCAGCTCGGCCTCGCCCAGCCGGGACCCGGCGGCGACGTCCCCCGACAGGATCATGCGGCGCAGCTCCGCGTACGCGACATCGGCGGCCCGAGGCACGAGTCTTCCTCCCGACACTGGATTGCATGCAATCTAGGACATAGTCTCCCGGTGTTACAAGGATTGCCCATCACATGGAGGAGAATTGCATACAACGATCGTCGAAGTCGGCCCCCGGGACGGCCTGCAGAACGAGGCCCGCGTCCTGCCCGCCGACGTGAAGATCGAGCTGATCGAGCGCAGCGTCGCCGCCGGGATCACCCGGATCGAGGCCGTCGGCTTCGCCCACCCCGCACGCGTCCCCCGGCTGGCCGACGCCGAACAGGTCATGGCCGGGGTCCCGCGCCCGGGCGGCGTCTCCTACATCGGCCTGGTCCTCAACCGCCGCGGCCTCGACCGCGCCCTGGCCGCCGCCGTGGACGAGGTCAACGCGGTCGTCGTCGCCACCGACACCTTCTGCGTCCGCAACCAGGGCGTCACGACCGACGCCGCCATGGACGCGTTCGAGGGCATCGCCGGGGCCGCCGCCGACGCGGGCGTGCGCTGCGGGATCACGATCGCCGCCGCGTTCGGCTGCCCGTTCGAGGGCGAGACCCCGCCCGCGCGCGTCGCCGGGCTGGCCCGCCGCGCCCACGCCGCCGGAGCGCGGGAGATCGCCCTGGCCGACACCATCGGGGTCGGCGTTCCGGGGCAGGTCCGCGACCTGACCCGCCGGGTCCGCGCCGCGGCCCCCGGCGTCCCGCTGCGGTTCCACTTCCACAACACCCGCAACACCGGCTACGCCAACGCGCTGGCCGCCGTCGCCGAGGGGGTCACCGTCCTGGACGCCGGCACCGGCGGGTTCGGCGGCTGCCCGTTCGCGCCCGCCGCCACCGGCAACATCGCCACCGAGGACCTCCTCTACGCCCTCCACCGCGAGGGCGTCACCACCGGCGTCGACCCGGAGGCCGTCGCCGCCACCGGCGCCTGGCTCGGCGGCCACCTCGGCAAACCCGCCCCCGCCCTCCTCGGCCGCGCCGGAACCTTCCCGCCCCCGCCTGACCGCCGCTGAACCGGAACATCCGGTCCAGTCCGCTCACCCACAGTGTCGGTGAAGACCTCATGGTCGCCCGGCGGCACCGTGGCGCTCCACACGCGGCCGTTCCACTGGACCGCCAGGCGGTGCCCTCGCCGTCCCGTCGGCCCCGGTCGCCGCGGAACAGGGCCCGCTGGTTTTCCGAGGGGAGCGGACGGGCCTTCGGTGTCCCGGTGGTCCGGTGCCGCGCGTGGGCGCCGGACCGGGGAGACTTACCGTGTACGGACAGCGTGTGTCGGAAGGAAGATCCATGACCCTGCGGGCCGACGCCGACGATCCGGCCGAGCGGCCCCGTGTTCCGCTGAGCCGGAGACGGGTGCTGCGCGCCGCCGTGGAACTCGCCGACCGCGACGGCCTCGACTCGCTCACCATGCGCCGGCTCGCGCAGGAGGTCGGGGTGGAGGCGATGTCGCTGTACCACCACGTCGCTAACAAGGAGGCCGTTCTCGACGGCGTCGTCGAGGTGGTCCTCGAAGAGGTCATGGCGGCGGTGGACGCGGTCGAGGCCCCGCCCCCGGAACAGGACTGGCGGGCGGCGCTGCGCGCGCGGATCCTCGCCGCCCGGGAGGTGTTCCTGCGCCACCGCTGGGCCTCACGGGTGCTCGAAACCCGCACCGACACGAGCCCGGCCGTCATCGCCTACTACGACCACGTCGTCGCCGTCCTCCGGGCGGGCGGATTCACCTTCGACCTGGCCCATCGCGCGCTGCACGTCCTGGGCAGCCGCGCCCTCGGATTCACCCAGGAGCTGTTCCGGCCCGACGGCGCGCGGTCCGCGGACGCCGAGGCCGCCGCGATGATGGAGCGGATGGCCGACCGGTTCCCGAACATCGTCGGGATGCTGGCGGACGCCGTCCACGACGATCCCGAAGGCACCCTCGGCTTCTGCGACGACCAGTTCGAGTTCGAGTTCGCGCTCGACCTGATCCTCGAAGGGCTGGAACGCCGCCGCGCCGCCGGCTCCTGACCCCTGCCGGGCGCGACTGAACGCGCCGACGTTCCGTCACCCTCGGGTGCCGGCCGGGTCCGTTTCCGCCACCACCCTTGACTCTCTTACGCCGTAAGTTAGTCTTACGGCGTAAGACAACCTTACGGCGTACGACAGGAACTCGGCCGAGAGCGGCCGAGGACACCGGCCCGGGAGATCGGCACCGGGTCACGGCCCCCCACCGAAGGGAAGACGCCATGAAGGCCTGGAACTGGGACCGCTACGGCCCGCCCGACGTGCTGACCCTCAAGGACGTCGAGGAACCCGACATCGCCCGGGACGAGGTGCTGGTCCGGGTGCGGGCGGCCTCCGTCAACCCCTACGACTGGCGCCACCTGCGGGCCCATCCGAAGCTGGTGCGGCTGAGCATCGGCCTGCGGCGGCCGAGACCGGGCCTGGTGCCCGGCGCCGACCTCGCCGGAGTCGTCGAACGGGTGGGCGACGAGGTGACCGGGCTGCGTCCCGGCGACGAGGTCTTCGGGGAGGTCCGGCTGGGCTCGTTCGCCGAGGCCGTCGCCGTCCCGCACGACAGGCTGGCCCTCAAACCCGCCCCCCTCACCTTCGAGCAGGCGGCGTCGGTGCCGATGGCCGCGCACACCGCGCTCCAGGGACTGCGGGACGCCGGGAGGATCGCCGCCGGGCAGCGGGTCCTCGTCAACGGGGCCTCCGGCGGCATCGGCACGTTCGCCGTCCAGCTAGCCAAGGCGTTCGGAGCCGAGGTCACCGGTGTGTGCAGCACCCGCAACGTCGCCCTGGTCCGCTCGCTGGGCGCGGACGACGTCGTGGACTACACCCGGGAGGACTTCACCGAGCGGGAGGAGCGGTACGACCTGCTCATGGACATCGTGGGCGACCGGTCACTGGCGGAGCTGCGCCGCCCCCTGACCCCACGCGGGACGCTCGTGATCGTGGGCGGCATCGCCTCGGCCCGCGGCGGGCTGCTGGGCCCGGCGGCGCAGATGCTCCGCGGGGCGCTGGCCTCCCCCTTCGTCAGCCAGCGCATCGCCGCCGTCCGCTGGAAGCCCAACTCCGCGGACCTGCGCCTCCTGGCCGACCTCATGGAGGAGGAACGGCTCGCCCCCGTCATCGACCGGACCTACCCGTTCGCCGAGATCCCCGAGGCACTGCGCTACATCGAACGGGGCCACGCCCGCGGCAAGGTCGCCATCACCCTCTGACCGCCCGCCTTCGAAGGACGGGGGCGGCACGCGAGCCTGCCGTCAGGCTTCGCGGCGGGACTCCTCGCCGGTGCCGTCGCCGCCGGGCACCGGCGCGGTCTTGACCACGCACTCGCCCCCGTGGGCGCCGTGGAATCCGGCCACCCCCTCCAGGTCCAGAACGCGCCGGTAGTTGGGGCACCGCGTGAAGTCCTCGGCCGTGCACCGCATGGCATGCTCGATCAGCGCCTTGGAGGCCGCGATCTCCCGCAGGCGGCGCTCCAGCTCCTCGTGGTGCCGCCGGAGCAGCTCCTGGCGGCCCTCCCTGCCGGAGGCGTCGAGCATCTCGCGGATCTGCTCCAGGCTCATCCCCGCCGACTTGCCGCGCAGGATCGTCAGGACGCGGACGGCGTGGTCGCGGGTGTAGCGGCGGCGGCCGTTCACCCGGTCCGCGGGCACCAGCAGGCCCATGGCCTCCCAGTGGCGCAGGACGTGCGGCGCCAGACCGAACCGCGCGGCGAGCTCCCCGATCCGGAGCGAGTCACTTGACTTCATGTTGACATTAACTTGCAGACTTGCCTCCACGTCAAGCGAGATCGTTCGTGGAGGCAGACATGTTCGACGCCGTCATCATCGGCGCGGGGCCGGCCGGGATGGCCGCCGCGCTGACCCTGGGGCGGGTCCACCGCCCGGTGCTCGTGGTCGACGCCGGGGAGGGACGCAACGCTCCGGCCGGGGCGGTGCACAACTTCCTCACCCGCGACGGCACACCGCCCGCCGAGCTGCGCGGGCTCGGCCGCGAGGAACTGGCCGCCTACCCGGCGGTCGAGGTGCGGGCCGGAACGGTCACCGGCGCGCGGACCCTGGAACAGGGCGGATTCCACCTGCGCCTGTCCGACGGGGACGAGGTCAGCGCCCGGCGCGTCCTGCTGGCCACGGGGCTGGCCGACGACCTGCCCGGCCCGCGCGGGGTGGAGGAGCTGTGGGGCCGTTCCGCCTTCCACTGCCCCTACTGCCACGGCTACGAATGCACCGGCCGGCGGGTCGCGGTGCTCGGCGCGGAACCGGCCCGGATACGGCTGGCGCTCCAACTGAGCCGCTTCGCCGCCGAAGTCGTCCTGTGCACCGACGGCGAACCGCTGGACCCCGGATCGCGGGAGACGCTGACCGCCAACGGCGTGGCGGTGCGTTGCGAGGCCGTCGCCCGCCTGGAGGGGACCGGCGGCGACCTGGAGCACATCGTGTTCGAAAGCGGACCGCCGCTGGCCGGGGACGCGGTGTTCGTCGTCAACGTCCCGCGCCAGAGTTCCGGCCTGGCCGCGAGCCTGGGCTGCGCGCACTTCGCCGACGGGTGCGTGGAGGTGGACGAGTTCGGCCGGACGAGCGTCCCGGGCGTCTACGCCGCGGGCGACATGGCACGGCGGACCGGCATGCCGGTGCCGATGGCCGCGGTCATCGCCGCCGCGGCGAGCGGCACCGTGGCCGCGGCGGCCCTCGACCAGGACCTGCTGGGCGCCGACTTCGGCCTGCCCGACCCGTTCGCGCGAGTGAGGAGCTGAGCATGGCGTCCGAGAACCCCGCCCCCCGGCCGGGCAACGTGCCGCTCGCGACGGCGGGCCTGCTGCTGGGCATGCTGCTGTCGGTCCTGGACCAGACGGTGGTCGCCATCGCCCTGCCCGACATCGCCGCCGACCTGGGCGGCATGGACGGGATCGGCTGGACCGTCACCTCCTACGTGCTGGCCTCGACCGCGACCGGCGCGCTCTACGGGCGCGTCAGCGACCGGTTCGGCCGCGGCGCGGTCTTCGTCGCCGCGGTCGCCGTCTTCGTCACCGGATCGGCGCTGTGCGGCCTGGCCCAGACGATGCCCCAGCTGATCGCCGCCAGGACGCTGCAGGGCGTCGGCGCCGGCGCGCTGTTCGTGATCCCCACGATCGCGCTGTCGGAGCTGTACCCGCGGCGCCTGCGCAGCAGGGTCCAGGGCTTCACCGGCGGCGTCTTCGCGCTGGCCAGCGTGGGCGGCCCGCTCGCAGGAGGAGCGATCACCGACGCCTGGGGCTGGCGCTGGATCTTCTACGTCAACCTGCCCCTCGGCCTGCTGAGCATGGCCCTCACCGCGTTCGCGCTCCGGTTGCCCCGGCCGGGCGGGAACGGCCGGGTGGACGTGGCCGGAGCCGTCCTGATCGCGGGCGCGACGGTGAGCCTGCTGCTGGTGGCCGAATGGGGCGGCCGCACGTACGCGTGGACGTCCGGCGTGATCCTCGCGCTGGCCGGGACGGTGGCGGTGCTGACGGCGCTGTTCGTCCGGCGGGAACGGCGCGCGGCCGACCCGCTGCTCCCGCTGCGGCTGTTCGCCCATCCCACGCTGCGCGTCGTCCTGCCCGCCACCGCGCTGCTCGGCGCGCTGCTGGGCGGATCGATCCTCTACCTGCCCACCTACCTCCAGGTCGCCTACGGCATGGGCGCCACCCGGGCGGGGCTGGCCCTCAACCCCTACGTCCTGGTGTTCATGGTCGTCTCCTCGCTGGCCGGCGCCCGCATCGGCGCGAGCGGCCGGTTCCGGCCCTCCCTGGTCGCGGGCGCGGCGATCGCGGTGCTGGGGTTCGCGCTGCTGAGCCGGGTCACGTCCGGCACCCCCTATCCCGTCTTCGCCGTAGAGATCGCCGTGCTGGGCCTCGCCTTCGGGCTGCTGACGCAGAACCTGGTGGTCGTCGCGCAGAACGCGGTCGGCCCCGCGGACCTGGCCGCCACCACCTCGGCGGCGCTGTCGGTGCGGGGCCTGGGGCTCTCGCTCGGCGTGGCCGTCTTCGGCACCCTCCTCACCCGGGAACTCCACGGCCACGCCCCGAGCCCGGAGGCGACCGTCGAGGCGATCCCCGACGTGCTGTTCTGGGGTGCGCCGGCCGCCGCCGTCCTGGTGGCCCTGATGGCGTTGCTCCCCCGGGCCGTCGACCGCCCCGCGGCGGGGGAGACGGCACCGCGGATGGCTGACACGCCGTCCTGAACCGGAGAAGGCCGGAGCGCCGCGACCACCGTCGCGGCGCTCCGGCGGACCCCCGATCGAGGATCGGCTGTTTCAACCGTCCGCAGTGCGGAACACCAGCACACCGCGAACCAGTGCGAACTTCGCATGGCGCTCGGCGGTCATGCGAACGCCCCGGCTGGAGGTGTGAACGATTCTTGTGGTCTTCCTCGGTCCCTTGGTGGCCTTCGCCGTACTGCTGCTGATGCAGAAACTCGAGTCGACCCTGCTCCCTCGAGAACCCGCATCCGCCCCTCCGCCCCGGCCGCCCCTGCACCGCGGCGACGGAGACTTCGCCCCCGCCGCCCTCGACCCCGAGATCCGGCTCGTGATGGAACCCGCCAGGGCACCCGCCGAGGTGTGACGGCCCAGGCCGGCGAGGCCGTCCGGGCGTCCTCCGTGGAGGGCGCCCGGACGGCGTGCGTCCCGTAGGGCGGCGGTTCTCGCTACCACATGACGGGGAGCCGCTCGGGGATGCGTTTCATGAAGCCGGTCCGCCACACCAGTTGCTGGACGGGAACGGCGAGCCGCAGACCGGGCATCCGCTCCACGAGCGCCTGCAACGCGACCTCGGCGTGCTTCCTGCCCAGCGCGGTGGCGGGGCAGTAGTGCCGGCCGCCGCCGAAGGACAGGTGCGCGGAGCTGTTGGGACGGTCGATGTCGAAGGCGTGGGGGTCGGGGAAGGCCGCGGGGTCGAAGTTGGCGCCTTCGACCAGGACGAGGACCAGCTCGCCCTTGCGGACGGTCACCTCGCCCAGGGTGACGTCCTCCAGCGCCAGCCGGGGCAGGCCGTCGCCGATCGAGAGGTTGACCCGCAGGAGCTCCTCCACCGCCGCGGGGACCCGGTGGGGGGCCGCGCACAGCTCGGCCCACGTCCGCGGGCGCTGGAGGAGGGAGAAGACCGCCATGGTGAGGAAGGAGGCGGTCGAGATCACCCCCGCTCCGAACATCGTCACCCCGACCGTGGCGAGCATCTCGTCGGTGAGGTGGCCGTAGGCCCCGTCCGACCGCAGGGCCGCGAGCTCGCCCATCAGGCCGGTGGTGCCCGGGTCGTTCAGCCGCTCGACCATGTGGGCGATGTCGCGGTCCCAGTTCAGCCGCGCGCCGGCGACCGGGGCCGGGGAGTTCATGAACGCGATGTCCAGGCTCGCGGCCAGCCGGGGCGCGTCGGACGGGGGAAGGCCCAGGATGCGGCAGTGCATCGCCTCCGAGTAGGGGTTGGCGAACCGGCCGCGCAGGTCCACCGGCGCCCCCTCGGCGACCAGCCCGTCCAGCAGGTCGCCGACGTGGGCCCGCATCCAGTCCTCCAGGCCGGAGGCCTTGGGGTTGATCGCCTTGAGCACGGCCTTGCGCAGGCCCGCTCCGGTGATGTTGCCCATGTTGTTGACGACCTCCGGGGGGATCGTCAGCGCGTACTGCCGCGGCGCCCCTTCGGCGGAGGTGTCCTTCAGGCTGAACCGGGGGTCTTCCAGGACCCGCTTGCACAGCTCGTGGGAGGAGACCAGCCAGGCCTCGTCGCCGGCGATCGTGCGGACCCGCTTGACCGGCTCCCCGCGCAGCGCGCGGACCTCGTCCGGCAGCCGGTCGCCGCGCCAGGAGAAGGGGAAGGCGGGCAGCGGCTCGCGCGCCGTCTCAACGGTCATCGGAATCCTCCTCGGCGGGGGTCACGACGGCATGGCCCTGGTTGCGGGAGGCGCGCAGGCCCGAACCCCGCGAGTACAGCAGCTCGGCCATCGGGAGCAGTTGGTGGTAGCAGTTGAGCGAGGAGGGAACGCCCAGGATCGCGGGGGTGTCCACGAAGAGCGGGGCCTCGGCGCAGACGTACCGCAGGCACGCCTGGCGTTGCCGTTCGGTGGGCTCCCGGCCCCCGAGCACCCTGGCGGACAGGAACGAGCCCACCAGCGCATCGCAGACACCGCGGAACTGCGCGTCGGTGTCCAGCAACGACAGGACGTGTTCGTGGAGAGCGCGGTACGCCGGGATGTCGGCCAGCGCCGACAGGGGGCGTGCCCTCACCCCCGCTCCGGGCCGGCCGACGCTGTCGACCGCGGCCCTCACCTTGGCCCGGACACCGCGCAGGTTCTTGCCGGCCTTGCGCCTCGCGTCGCCCGGCTCGTAGCCGAGCGCGGCGTACATCTCGGCCACGTGCAGGTCGGTGTAGACCAGGTCGACCCGGTCGAACCGCTCGGCCCCCCACCTGGCCAGATCGACCAGGCGGCGGGCCGAGAAGTAGCTGTTGCCCGGAGACACGCCGATGACCGCGTGATCCCGGTCCTCGAAGATCACGCGGCAGTGCGGCGTGTAGGGCCGGACCTCGAAGAGTCGCGCCGGATCATCGGCTGGAGAGAAGGAAGGAATGGTCGAAGATCTGATCGTTGGCGTCAACGCGCAGAGCATCCTTCGCGTCGCGAGTCCCGATGGAGCCCGATGCTCCTGGTGTGGCGACGGCAGCCAGAAATTAGCGTCCGGAGCCGCGAAGGGTCAACGAGCGACTACCCCGCGCCGCCAGCGGTGATCTTCCGAATCGTTCGCAGGCCGTCTTGCTCTCTGGTGGAACCGCCTATTCCTCTCCGAAAAAGAGAGGATTTCCTGCTCGCCGCTCGCAGGCTTTGAATTTGACTTGGTATGTCCGGGTCTGGTCAAAGGCTGTTGGAAATCCTCGTGCGGCCGTCGTCTCCTCGGGAAGGGTCACCCATGCCGGTCGTCGCGTCGATCCGCGCCTCCGGCGGCAGCACCCACACCTCCCGGTCGTGGGCCCGGCCGCTCCACGACCGCCCGGCCGGGGGAGTCGGTCTTGACCACCATCCAGGGGCCGGGGACCGAGCACCGCACGTTGGAGACGGTGTCGGTGCTCAGCGCCGTGAACCGGAAACGGACCGGCACGCCCATCCGGTCCTGCTGCCGTGATGCGACGAGCGGCAGTTTCCCCTCCCGGAAGAGATGTCCGGCCCGTCCCGGCAGCGGTATCTGGTGCGGGAGCCGCACCGACACCAGCGTGGCGTCGGCCGGGCCGCCCCTGCCCGGATCGTCGGGGACAGCCGACGCGACGGCCGCCACGGCACCGGTCGCGACGAGCGCGCGGACGGCCCGGCGGCGGCCTGCCCAGCGCCGCCACCAGGAGGCACGGGTGTTGGTCAGGATCCGGTAGGCGTAGGGGGTGGGGTCGTCCGGGCCTCAGCCACGTCCCGTCGGGGCCGCGCGCCCGGCCGGTCTCACGGGCTTCCGGGGGTCACGAACCCCGTCTCGTACGCCACGACGATCGCCTGGGCGCGGTCGCGCAGGTCGAGCTTGGACAGGATCCGCGTCACGTGGGTCTTCACGGTCGTCTCGCCGAGGTGCAGGCTCGCGGCGAGCTCGGCGTTGCTGAGGCCGCGCGCGAGGAGCTGGAGGACCTCCAGCTCGCGGGGCGTGAGCACGGACAGGTCGCGGTGCAGGGCGCCGTGCTCGCGCGGCGCGAAACGTTCGACCAGGCGGCGCGTGATGGACGGCGCCAGCAGCGCGTCGCCGGTGCGCACCAGCCGCACCGCCGCCACCAGGTGCTCCGGCGAGACGTCCTTCAGCAGGAAGCCGCTGGCGCCCGCGGCCAGCGCCGCGTACACGTACCGGTCCAGGTCGTAGGTGGTCAGGATGATGATCCGGGGCGGCTGCCCCGCGGGGGCCGACAGGATGCGGCGGGTGGCCTCCAGCCCGTCGACCTCCGGCATGCGGATGTCCATGAGGACCACGTCGGGACGGTCCCGCCGGACGGCCGCGACGGCCTGCTCGCCGTCGGCCGCCTCGGCGACGACGTCGATGCCGTCCGCGGCGAGGATCATCGCGAAGCCGGTGCGGACCAGGGCCTGGTCGTCGGCGACCACCACGCGGGGCCGGTCGGTCACCGGAGGTCCTCCAGCGGGACGACGGCGCGGATGCGGTACCCGCCGTCCGGCAGCGGCCCGGCCTCCAGCGTGCCTCCGTAGACGGCGAGGCGCTCCCGCATGCCGATGAGGCCGCGTCCGGTGCCGGTGCGGGTGGACGGGTCCGGCCGGCCGCCGGTGTCGGTCACCTCCAGGCGCAGCGCGCGCGGACCGTGGTCGATCGTGACGGTCACGCTCGCGCCCGCGGCGTGCTTGACGGTGTTGGTCAGCGCCTCCTGGACGACCCGGTAGACGGCGAGGTCGATGCCGGGCGGCAGCGGCCCGGACGCGCCGGTCACGGACAGCTCGACCGGGACGCCCGTGGCGCGCACGCGGGCGGCGAGGGCCTCCACCTGCTCCAGCCCCGGCGGCGGGGCGAGGTCCTCGGTGAGCCGGTCGGGGTCGTCCCCGTTCATCGTGAGCAGCCCCATGACGTGGCGCAGCTCGGTCAGCGCGGCGCGGCCCCCGGACTCGACGGCGAGCAGCGCCTGCTCGGCGCGGTCGGGCGCCGCCGCCATGACCTTCCGGGCCGCCCCGGTCTGGACCACCATCATGCTGACGTTGTGGGTGACCACGTCGTGGAGTTCCTGCGCGATGCGGGACCGCTCCCGCTCGACGGCCAGACGCGTCGCCGCCTCCTGCCGCGCCTCCAGCGACCGCATGCGCTGGCGCCAGCTGTGCAGGGCGTTCGCGGCGAGGAACACCAGCAGCAGGGAGAGCGACGTGCTGAATCCCGTGCCGATGGCGGGCAGGCTCGCCTTGTGGTCGGCGATGACCAGGGCGCCGCCGACCATGACACAGCCCGTGGCCGGCGTCCGGTAGGGGCTGTAGACGGCGGCGCTGTAGGCGGCGATGACGCAGCCGGTGAAGACGAAGGCGAGGTCGAGGCCGGGGGCGCCGTCGTAGAGCAGCGCCGCGCCGACGACGACCACGAACGCCGCCAGCGGATACCGGCGCCGGACCACGAGCGGCAACGCCACCAGCAGGGCCAGCAGGATCTGCCACGGGTGGACGGCGCCGTCCACCGGCGGGATCTCGATACCGGGGGCGGGGAGTGCCGGCGGCGGGGGCGGATGGGGCCCGGACGGGTCCGCCTGGTGCGCGGGAAGCACGGGGCCGGGGCCGTCGCCCTGGCCCAGGGCGCCCTGGAGCGCGCTCACGGCGAGCGCGAGGGCCAGCATCGCGTCCGCCGTCCACGACCAGCGCGACAGCCGCTGCACGGGTGCGGGGGCCCGGCTGAACGCGCGGCCGACCAGCCCGCGCGGCCCGCCGGCCAGCGCGCGCGCCCGCGCCTCGGACGGGACCGTTGAGCTGCTCACCGGCACAGTGTCGCAAACGGGCGGGGGCGCGGCATCATCCTCGATGACCATGGGAGGTCCTCCGCCGGCGTCCATCTCAGGGACGACCCGCCGCGGCGTCGTCCCGGCGAGGGGGGCGATGTCGTCACCGCGCGCGACGCGCCCGGCACATCGCCGCTCCTAGCGTCGGGGGCCCACCGACCCCTCATGGAGGCCCCATGACCGCGCCGATCATCCAGATGCGCGATGTGAGCAAGAAGTACGACGCCGGCAGGCCCGCGCTCGACCACCTCGACCTGGAGGTGGAGGCGGGCGAGGCGCTGGCCGTGCTCGGCCCGTCGGGCAGCGGCAAGTCCACGCTGCTCAACCTGGTCGCCGGGCTGGACCGGCCCAGCGAGGGCGGCGTCACCGTGGCGGGCCTGCGGATCGACGGGCTGTCGGAGGCCGCCTCGGCGCGGTACCGGCGCGACCGGATCGGCATGGTCTTCCAGTTCTTCAACCTGCTGGACGACCTGACCGTCGCCGACAACGTGGCGCTGCCGGCGCGCCTGGCCGGGACGCCGCGGGACGAGGCGCACGAACGCGCCGCGCGGCTGCTGGAACGGCTCGGCCTCCAGCCGCACCACGCCCGGACCCACCCGGGGCGGCTGTCCGGCGGGCAGCGGCAGCGGGTGGCGGTCGCCCGCGCGTTGATCAACCGCCCGGCGCTGCTGCTGGCGGACGAGCCGACCGGGGCGCTGGACACCGCGTCCGCGGCGGAGGTCACCGGCCTGCTGACCGAACTCAACGCCGACGGGCAGACGCTCGTGCTGGTCACGCATGACGTCGCGCTCGCGAACGCGTGCGCCACCCGGACCATCGAGCTGGTCGACGGCGCGATCCACCGCGACGTCCGCGGCCGGACGGCGGCGGCCCGATGAGCGCGCTGGGCGGGGTGGTGCGCGGCGGCGTGGGTCGGCGGCGCGTCCAGACCCTGGTGATGACGCTGACGGTGATGATGGCGGTGACGGCGTCGGTGCTGGCCGCCGGGCTCGTCGTGGCGTCCCGGGCGCCGTTCGCGCACGCCTTCGCACGGCAGGACGGCGCCCACCTGACGGCGCGGTTCGACGGGTCCAAGGCCACCGCCGCACAGCTGGCCGCCACCGCGCGGGTGCCGGGCGTGACGGCCGCCGCGGGCCCCGACCCCGTGGTGTCGCTGCGTCCCACGGTCGAGTCGGACGGCTTCGACGGGCGGGGCGTGCCGCCGGGGATGCGGCTGCCGCCGCTGACCATCGTCGGGCGGGACCGCTCCGGAGGAGGGGTCGACCGGCCCGACCTCATCGAGGGCGCGTGGGCGAGCGGGCGGGGCCAGATCGTGGTGAGCGCCGACGGCCCGCCGTTCGCGATCGGCGACCGGCTCTCCTTCCCCGGACTGCCCGGCCGCCCCACGCTGACCGTGGTCGGCCGCGCCCGGTCGGTGAGCCGGACCGCGGACGCGTGGGTCCCGCCCGAGCAGGCCGCGGCCCTGCACGTCCCCGGCGCGCCCCGCGCCTACCAGATGCGCTACCGGCTCGCCTCCTCCGGCACCGACGCCGAGGTGACGCGGGCGCGCGCGGCCATCGCCGCCGCGCTGCCCCGGGGCGCGCTGGACGGGGCGACCTCCCACCTCACGACCCGGCTGGCCGCCGAGCGCACCGCCGCGACGTTCGTGCCGTTCATCGTGGCGTTCGGCGTGCTCGGCCTGGCCATGTCGGTGCTGGTCATCGGCGTGGTCGTCAGCGGCGCGGTCAGCGCGGCGACCCGGCGGATCGGCATCCTGAAGTCGCTCGGCCTCACGCCCGCGCAGGTCGTGCGGGCCTACGTCGGGCAGGCGCTGCTCCCGGCCGCCGCCGGCACCGTCCTGGGCGTCGTGCTCGCCAACCTGCTGGCGGTCCCGGTGATGAGCCAGGCGGAGGACGCCTACGGCGTCGGCGCCCTGACGGTCGCGCCCTGGATCTCCGCCGCGGTCGCCGCCGTGGCCCTCGCCGTCGTCGCCGTGACCGCACTGGTCCCCGCCCTGCGCGCCGGGCGGCTGCGCACGGTCGACGCGATCGCCGTCGGACGGGCCGACCGCGCGTCCGGGCGGGGCCGGGGCCCGCGCCGACTGCTCGGCGGGCTGCCGCTGCCGCGCCCGGTGAGCCTCGGCCTGGCCGACCCGTTCACCAGGCCCGCCCGGTCGGCGACGATGGTCGCGTCGGTGGTGCTCGGCACGGCCGGCGTCACGTTCTGCGTCGGGCTCGCCGTCTCGCTGCACACCCTCCAGGACGGCCTCGACCGCCGGTCGCCGGGCGAGGTCGTCATCCAGGCCGTCGGTCCGCCGGACACCGCACCCGCGCCGCCCGGCCCCCGCGCTCCCCGGATCGCGGATCCGGCGGCGGTCGCCGCCAAGGTCGCCGCGCAGCCGGGCACCCGCGGGTACTTCCGCACGGGCCGGGCGAAGGTCGGCGTGGCCGGACGCGCGGGCACCGTGACCGCGCACGCCTACGAGGGCGACTCGTCCTGGGGACCGTTCGCGATGATCTCGGGACGCTGGTTCCGGGCCACCGGCGAGGCCGTCGTCCCCACCGGCTTCCTCAAGGCCACCGGGACGCGCGTCGGCGACGCCGTCACCCTGACCTACGAGGGCCGAAGCTCATCCGTGCGGATCGTCGGCGAGGCGCTGGACCTCAGCGACGAGGGGATGACGGTCCTGACCCCCGCCGCGTCCCTGGCGGGCCTGCGCGTCGAGATCCCGCCCGAGTCCGCCCGGTTCCACGTGGCCCTCGCCCTCGGGACCGACGTGGACGCCTACCTGCGCTCCCTCAACGCCGCGCTCGGGCCGCTCGGCGTCCGGGGGCAGGCCGACACGGGCGGGACGAGCACGACGATCATCGCGATGGACGCCCTCGCCGGGATGCTCACCGTGATGCTCGTCGCGGTCGCCGGGCTGGGCGTCCTCAACACGGTCGTGCTCGACACCCGGGAACGCACCCGCGACCTCGGCGTCTTCCGCGCCCTCGGGATGACGCCGTGGCAGGTGACCGCCATGGTCCTCACCTCGGCCGCCGGGATCGGGCTCGCGGCGGGGGCGGCGGGCGTACCGCTCGGTCTCGCCCTGCACGCCCGGGTGCTGCCCGTCATGGGGGAGAGCGCGGGCACGGGCCTCCCCGCCGAGGTGATGGACCCCTACGATCCGCCGCTGCTGGCCGTTCTCCTGCTGGGCGGACTCGTGATCGCGACGGCGGGCGCCCTGCTCCCGGCCACCTGGGCTGCCCGGATCCGCACCGCGTCCGCCCTCCGCACCGAGTGACCGACGATCCCCGGCGCCGGGCTCAGCGCAGCGCCTCCACGGCCCCGGCGGCGATCTGCACGGCGTGGACCGCGCCCGGGCAGGGCCGCCGTCCCGCACCGAACGTGAGGTGCGCGGGCCCGGTCCGGCCCGGATCGAACCGTTCGGGGTCGGCGAAGACGGCCGGATCGCGGTTCGCGCTCCGCACGTCCAGCACCACCGGAGTGCCCGCACTGACCCGGCGCAAGGCGGGGACGGGCGGGGCGAACCGCAGGGTCTCGACGACCAGCGACTCGGCGTCCCACCGGTCCGGGCCGGCGAGCCCGAGCGCGGACCGGACGAGCGTGGCGGTCGCCTCGCAGGCCTGCACGAGGATCGCGATGCGGTTGGCCACGGTCTCGTCCGGCCCCGGCCCGAGAAGCCCGACCAGCGCCGCGACCGCCGCGTCGGCGCCCGGCGGACGGTCGCCGGTCAGATAGCCCGCCGCCGCGACCGGAACCGCGGCGGTCAGCGTCTCCAGGTCGGTGACGCCGAGCGCACGGCCGAGGACGGCGACCGCGTCCGGCCGGACCCGGGCCGCGCGGCGCAGCTCGGCCGGGTCGAGGCGGGCCAGCTCGCGTTCCACGACGGCGCGGCGCCGGCGGTGGGCCTCGCCTTCGCTGAAGCGGCACACCGTACGCCGCAGCCAGTCCAACGTGCCCGGACCGCCGCCGCCACCGGCCGGGACGACGGTGAAGCCCGGGTCGGCCAGGACCGCGGTCACCTCGGCGTATCGCGTGAATGTCTGCACGGCACGACCGTAGGCCCGCGTCGTTTCGGCCACTGCCGAAACGACGCGGGCCCACCAACGTCTTGAGCCACGCACGCGGCCGGTGCGACCATCCCATCCATGATCAGAAACAGTTCCCGGCGCGTGAGGCTGGTCGAGATGACCCCGCAGGCCATGTCCGCGCTCGCGGCCGGTGACACCGCCGCGGCCTCGGCGGAAGCGGGGGTGCCCCTCACCGAGCACTTCGTGGGCGACGACCTGCGGGCTCTGTGGCGCTACCGGGCCGGGCTCCGCGAGACCGCCCCCGACCGGCCCCAGGGCCGCGTGTGGGCGGTGGTCTCCGAACCCGAAGGGATGGTGGTCGGCCACGGCGGCTTCCAGGCCCCGGCCGACGACGAGGGGACCATCGAGATCAGCTACTCGGTGGACCCGGCCGCACGACGACAAGGCTGGGGCAAGGTCATCGCGACCGAACTCCTCCATCGCGCCGCGGACGAGGGAGCCAGGACCGTCCGGGCCTCGGTGGCCCCGGACAACACCGCCTCCCTGGCCGTCATCACCGCCCTGGGCTTCCACCAGACGGGAGAGCGATGGGACGAGGAGGACGGCCGAGAACTCGTCTTCGAACACCCCGCCCCCACCCAACCCTAGGCCGCGCCCGGCGGACCACGACGTGATCCAGAGCGGGGTGACGGCTGCTCGGCAGTGCGCGGCGCGTTCGCCATAGCCATTGCTTGAGCTTGTCGATGCAGCATCCGACAACACAGCAGCACCAGTAGACGGCCGAACCGAAGCCCGGCCGCCCACGGCTGGCGCGAGTTCACCGGGTTCCGCGCCCGCTTCCAGCCGGCGATCGGCGTCCCCGGGCAGGCCACCGAGATCGAGGTGGCGGCACTATATCCGGCCGAGCCGGGCCGAGGTCGTGATGTCCACGGTGGACCAGCGCATCGCCGCCGCCCGCGTACTGACCAGGGCCCGGCGGCGCCGCCGCTGCTGTCGGGCGTCACCCTCGGCAGTTTCCCCGCGCGACCGCGCTGAGCGCCCGTTACGTCGCCGAGATCGTCAAGGCCGCGGCCACCGACGCCGGGCAGCCGTCCGAGGTCGTGGAGCGGCTGGCCGCGCACTCGCTGCGCGCCGGGATCGCCACCGCCACCCGCGCCGCCGGCGTCGACGAAGCCCGCGTCTCTTGGGCACGTCGGGACCATGACCAGCCGCTATGACCGGCCGCTGTGGGACGGCCTCCTGCACCAGGCCGTCTACGCCTGGATGCGCGACCACCCTGCGCCCACTCGACGGCGTGAGTGCTCCGGGACAACGAGAGCGCCGGGTAGCGGCGCGCTGTTGCCAGAGGGGGTCCGGTGGCCCCACCGGATTGCCGCTTCTGACGTGGGGTGACACCGAACTGAAGTCCGGGTGAAACCGCCGTCGCGTTCACTTGGGGCTCCAGCAAGCGGCAGAAGGGAACCGACATGCGCACCTGGCGGAAAGCATCGAAACTCGCGGCCGTGGTCACGGTGGCCGGAGGCCTGGCGTTGACCGGAACCTCGGCGGCGGTCGCCGACGGGAATCCGGCCCAGAAGAGGATCGGCCAGTGCGGCACCGGTGTGTTCCTCGACGGCATCCGGGCTCTGGCGGTCAGCGAGAACAGCCGCGACGAGGTGTACATCACCAGCAACGGCACCAAGATCTGGCCGGCGGGCGCTTACGTGTCGATGGCCGTGAACCAGCGGGTCGAGGTCGACAAGTGCGTCCCCAGCAACGCCCAGATCCGCCTCATGGAGTACGACGACTGGCCCGACCCCAACGACACCATCGGTGGCTTCACCGTGCAGGGGGAACGGACCATCGACTACGAGTTCTGCTGTGGCGACAACGGCCGGTACCGGATCGGGGCCATCGCCTGATCCGCCCTCTCACACGGCACCGCCTCCGGCCCTTCCCCAGTCGGCCGGAGGCGGTGCCGCGCTCTCGGGCACCCAGGTCTGTGGGCCGCTCGCACCCCTCACCAACCTGCAACTACGTCCAGGCAACCCGCGCCCCACACTGGCGGCGAACTCCGCGAGTTCCTCCTCCTGTAACCCCGTGAGTGCTACCGGGACCCCTGGAGGACTCCGGGGCCGACTCGTCGGCCCTGGGCATCGACGCCGGGACCAGCGATTCCGACTGACTGGCGCTGATCTGGTCAGGACACGCCGCCGCCCTGGCCTGGGCCGCCAGGGAGTGGACGGCCGCGTTCGAGCGCACCGCAACCTGGGCGACGACTTCCAGATCGTCGTGGTGCGTCTGGACGACGTCCGCACCCTGCGGTCTTGCCACCGGCCGTCCGATCCGGCCGGAGGCGCGCGTTTCGCGCCGCGTGGTGGGCGCTGGGGGCATCGTGCCGATCAGCCGCCTACAGGGGAGCCGATGCCCGACCAGCCACGGCACAGCCAGTGCGCGGATCATGTGCCCCTTCCGTTCGGCGCTCAGATCGTCCCTCCCCTGATCAGACGGGGCAGCACCACCGATGCGATCGCCTGTGGGCTGGTGGACGGTCGACCCGTGGTCGTCGCCGCAGGCAGAGACGGCACCGTGCGGATCTGGCATCTGCCCAGCGGTCAGCGGATCGGCGAGTCCATGCGCGCTCACGAAGGCGGCGTCACCTCGGTGGCCTTCGGCACGCCGGATGGCCGCCCCATCGCCCTCAGCGGCGGCCGTGACCGCACGGTGCGGGTGTGGGACCTGGCCGAGCATCGGCAGCTCGGCCTGCCCCTGGCCGATGGCCGCATCAACTTCGGGATCGACTCGGTGCTCTACACACAGATGGGCGGGCGTCCCTTCGCCGTGGCCGGCGACGGCGTGGAGGTGCGGGTGTGGGGCCTGGACGCTCACCGTGCGATGGGCGTCCATGTGCCTGCCCGGATCGCGCCAGTCCTACCGACCCGGTGGACCGATTCCCACACCGGCCTGACCTTCGACCTGTCCCAGCCGTACTTCAACGACGGCGACGGCGACCGGTGGGACTACCTCGACCACAACGGCTTCGAGCCGATCGTGGCCCAGCACCCTGTCAACCTCGCATACACCTTCGGCCTGGGAGACACCCACGAGGAGTTCCGCTTCAACGGCGTCGTCATCCCGTCCACCGGCGAGGAATCCTGACAAGCTCCGAGGAGTGATGGGCCTTTTTCGAAGCGGCCAGCACCGGCACGCCAGCGGTGAGGGCGAGCAGGGTGAGCACCATGCCACGCTGGTCGGCGGACGCGACGTAACCTGCCAGCGCTGACAGCACCGCAGCCCACACCGCGGACGGCACCGCGAGCAGTGCTGCGGCGGCGCGATCCCGACGGTTCCCAGACGGCACGGCTGTCCACCCCTGGAGTGATCGTGGTGGTCAGACGCTAGGGGCTGAACATGGGTCCGCGTGGCGACAGCGGGGTGGTGGCCGGTGGTTCCACGCGCCACTTCCGGCTCCACTTCAGCTTAGGTTCTAGATCACGTCGCAACACCCGGCCCAGGGATGTTGCAATGACCGAGCCGTATCGGCGGCCTAAACAGCGTGGACCCGCCCCGCTGGCGGACAAACGTGATCAATACCTTCGGCTCATGTCGCAGGGGATGAGCAACTCGGCCGCGTGCCGGGAGCTGGGTATCAACCGCAAGACCGGCAACCGGTGGAGGTACGGACGGAAGATCGTCGACCGGGCCGGGAACGTCCGCGTCTACGCGCCGATCACCGAGCAGCCTGACGGCGGGGCCATCTCACCGCGGTTCCTGTCCGAGGACGAGCGCATCGTCATCGCCGACATGCTTCGCGCTGGGACCTCGTTGCGCGCGATCGCGCGGGAGCTGGAGCGCAGCCCTGCCACGATCAGCCGCGAGATTCGTCGCAACAGCGACGAACGGACGGGCAAGTACCACCCGTTCCGTGCTGAACGACGGGCGGCGGTCCGGCGGGCGCGGTCGAAGGAGGGGAAGGTCCGGCGCGATCCGGAGCTGAAGACCTACATCCAGCAGCGCCTCGACCAGCGGTGGAGCCCGGAACAGATCAGCCAGGACCTGCGCATCGCCTTTCCCGACGAGCCCGACCGGCACCTCGCGCACGAGACCATCTACCAGGCGATCTACCTGTCCTGGCGCGGCGGCCTGGAGCGGCAGCCCGGCACCTTGCGGACCGGCCGCCAAGCGCGGCGCCGCCGACGCCGCGAGGACCAGCGCGCCACCCGCTTCATCGACCCCGGCAAACTCATCCACCAACGGCCCGCCGACATCGACGACCGCCAGATCGCCGGCCATTGGGAAGGTGATCTCATCGTCGGGCAGAGCAGCCGCTCAGCGATCGGCACCCTGGTCGATCGCACCACCCGCTACGTCATGCTGCTGCACCTGGCCGACGGCAAGTCCTCCGAGCACGTCCGCGACGCCCTCATCGAGACCTTCGCCGGCCTGCCGCGCGACCTCGCCCGCTCACTCACCTGGGATCAGGGCAGCGAGATGAGTCGGCACGACGAGTTCACCGCCGTCACCGGCATTCCCGTCTACTTCTGCGATCCGGCCAGCCCCTGGCAGCGCGGCTCGAACGAGAACACCAACGGACTGCTCCGCCAGTACTTCCCGAAGGGCACCGACCTGTCGTCCTACACCCCCGAACAGCTCGACGCCGTCGCCGCCCAACTCAACAGCCGCCCCCGCAAGATCCTCGGCTGGCAGACCCCCGCAGAACTCTTCGCAACAGGCGAATGACCCGTGTTGCGAAGATCGCTGGAATCTGCCCAGCGAGAAGTGGCCCCACCCCAGGGAAGCGGGTTCATGTTCGGGTGAGAGTCGGCCCCACTCCGAGCCGGTTTCTCTACCCATCGTCCAGAGCGATGACCGCCTGCTGGAAGTGTCCGTCGCGCAGCGCCTGCCTGGGGATGAGGAAGTGCAGCGAACCTCCCTCGGCGAACTCCCAGTCGCCCAGGTTGCTGGAGAGCCGGAGGAGGTGGGTGTACTCGCCCTGGAGGTCTGGGAGCGGAGGGCCGGGCTGGACCGAGGGCGGCCAGCCGAAGGCTTGGTCCAGGTCGCCCGATGTCGGGTAGTGCTGGCCCGGGAAGTCTCCGGCGAACAGTTCGGTCACCTGCTCACTCGGGTCGCAGATGCCGGTGAGGTCAGGGCCCGGGTCCAGGCCGAACCCTTCGATGAAATGCTCCAGCGTCGCGCCCCACCATGGGTCGGGCAGCGTCAGGCACGGTTCGGCGTGCAGCGCAACGGTCGCGAAGGGGACAGTGTCGGGTGGTGTGACCTCGATGGCTCTTGCCGGGTCCGCGGGGATGATCTGACAGACCTGGAGATGGTCGATGCCGAAGAAGTTGAGCAGACCTGGCCGGATGGGGAGTTCGTCCCCGAGCCATGGTGCGAGTTCGTCGGTGTCGAGCACTGCGTACAGGTTGAGGGGCAGGTCGTCCTCGTACGGCCACGGCGTGCCCGGGTCCAGAAGGGCCGGGCCGCCCAGTCGACTGCGTCCCGCCGCCGGACGGGAACCACCGGCCGGGCTGAGACCGAATCCAGGTCTGGCCAGCGCGGTCAGCTGAGACCCCAGGTGCTCACCGAGGAACTCCACGCACACCGCACGGACGAAGGCGATCTGCGACTGCTGATCCATGCACGGTATCCCAGCACATCCCTCCGAGAGTCGGAAAGCCTGCGGGGTAGGGGGTTTCGCATCCTGGGCGACTCGGCGAGGCTAGGATGCGCACAAGATCTTTCTGAGGCTTGAGGTGCATATGGTCGAGTCGTCCCCGCAGATCCCCACCGGTGTTCCGACCGCGGCGCGCGTCTATGACGTGATGCTCGGCGGCAAGGACAATTACGCGGTGGACCGGGCCGTGGCCGAGGCCAGTCTCGCGATCATGCCGGAGTTGCGGGACATCGCCCTGCACAACCGCGCGATGTTGCACCGCGTCGTCCGCTACCTCGCCGCGGAGGAGGGGATCACCCAGTTCCTGGACCTGGGGTCGGGATTGCCGACCGTCCGCAACACCCATGAGGTCGCCCAGGAGGTCAATCCCCAGGCCCACGTGGTGTACGTCGACATCGACCCGATCGTGCTGGCCCACGGCCGCGCGATCCTGGCCGACAACGCCAACACCACCGTGGTGACCGCTGACATCCGCCAGCCCGGTGCCCTGCTGGGCCGTCCGGAGGTTCGCGAGCTCATCGACTTCGACCGGCCCGTCTGCGTGATGCTCGTCGGCATCCTGCACCACCTGGCCGACGAGGAGGAACCCGGCCGGATCGTTCAGACCCTGCGGGACGCGGTGCCCAGCGGCTCCTTCTTCTTCATCACCAACTTCACCCGTCTGGGCGACGCCCCCGAGTCCGTCGCGCTGGAAAAGCAGCTCCTGGAGCAGTTGGGCACCGGCCGCGTCCGTACCCCCGCCGAACTGGCCGCCTTCTTCGACGGCCTGGACATCCTGCCGCCCGGCCTCGTCCCGCTCCCGCTCTGGCGCCCCGACGAGCCCGTCCTGGACGCCAGCACCATCGATGTCCGCTTCATGACAGGCGGCGTCGGCCGCAAGCCCTGATGGCCTTCGGGCTCACGGTCCTGGTCGTCGGCTCCATCGTCCGCTGCTTCGACCATGGACGTGGGTCTCGTGACTCGTGGGCCCCTTGTGCCCCACCGGCCCGGCGGGCGCGCCCGCCGGGCCGGTGGGGCACAAGGGGCCGGATTCCGGCGGATCCTGATACCTCCGCAGGGGGTGTCCGCCCAGCCGTTCATGAGGCCGGGGTGGCCGCGCTGGCCTGTCGGTCAGTGTCGGGGTCGATGCCAGGACCGGTGCCGAGACCCAGGCGGCGGGCCAGGGCGTCGGGGTCGGCGGACAGGTGGTCCTGGATGAGGCGGTGGTGGAACGAGTAGCCGCTGTCGAGGCGGCGCAAGATGATGCGCCGTTCGCAGTCGGTCAGGAACCGCAGATAACGCCGGGGAATGTGCCCCTGGCGGGAGAGGTGGGCCCGGACCGCCCAGTGCTGCACGACCGCCAGGCCACCGTAACGAAGACCGCGGGCCAGGCCGTAGAGGGAGCCGAGGAACCCCGCGACCAGCCAAGCGGTGTGCACGTTGGCGTCTGGGACTGCCAGCAGGACCAAGGCCGACAGTGACCCCGTCACGGCCAAAGCGGTCAGGGCGCCGTGGACCAGCGCGAAGCGCACCGAGCGGCGAATGCCCTCGTTGGGGCGCGGACGCCGGTCGCGCAGGGACGACTCGAAACCGTTGCCGAAGACGTAGACGTTCCACAGCAGCAGCGCGGCGACCAGCGGCAACCAGCCGGGCTCGGGGAACAGACGGCCCACCAGGTACATGCACAGGGCACTGAGCACGGTCACCAGGGCGAACGAGATGAGGGTCCGCATGGCCAGGTTCCGGCCCGGGGTGGAGGCGATGATCCACTCCCGGGGCCGCCACGTCCACCGGATGTCCTCGACCGGACGCAAGGTCGGCCGGAACATGTCCTCGGTGCTGGTGAACTGCATCCACGCCCAGCCCAGTGCCACCACCACGATCCCCGGCGCGTGCCAGTCGACGACGCTCAGCACGACGGCGCCCAGCAGGATCATCGGCAGGTTCGCCGCGACCTTGACGGGCAGCCGCGCCAACGTGGCGGTCCTGGCGGGCATGGCCTCGTCGAGGTTCTCGGCGGTGACGGCCTGGACGGTCGTCACCACCATGGTGACCAGCCAGAGCAGAGCGGCGTCACCGAGGCTGGTGGACAGGTCCCCGTGGGCCACGAACGCGGCCAGCCAGGCCAGCACCAACGCGCCGCCGAGCAGCAGCGGTGTCTGGATGTTGATGACGCGGGTGACGATCTGCTGCCGCGCCGACAACCAGTCCAGGTCCAGGCGGTCCAGGTACAGGATCTCCTCGCCGCGGTCGGTGAGGGTGCGCGCCAACCAGGTCAGCCAGGCCAGCGCCTGACGCGGACCGCCGCGGCGGCCGGCGGGCGGGTCGTCCAGCAGCCGGCGGCGCAGGTAGGCGTCCAGGATGAGGCCCTGCCGGTCGTGGTTGTCGCGGCCGGGCTCGCGCAGGGCGACGGCGGTGCGGCCCGCATAGGCGCCGTGGATGACGTTGAGCATCAGCGGCGACTGCAGCAGCGGCCACAGGTCGGAGTCGGCCTGCAGCGCGGCGTGCACGTCGGCCAGGGCCTCGGTGTCGGCCAGCAGGTAGTCCTGGACCTGCTCCCTGCTCGGCGCGGCGACCTGAACGTAGAGCACGGCGTCGATCGTGCGGGCCAACGGCAGCTCCTCGTACCGGCAGCCCACGACGATCCCGGCGCACGACTCGCGCAGCCGGCGCAGCCGCCGGACGCACTCGCCGCGGTGCGCCGCGGGCACCTGGTCCAGCCCGTCGAAGATCGGCACCAGCAGGTCCGCAGCCAGCCAGGACCGCACCAGCCGCTCGGGCACGCCGTTGTAGAACCGGCCGACCTCCGCGGCCATCCACTCCTCCAGCGGCTGGCTCCGGTAGGACGACAGGTTCAGGTAGACCGGGATCGGTCCCGCCGACGGCCCCGAGCGCTCCGTCTCGGCCAGAGCCTCGGTGGCCAGCGCATGGGTCAGCCTGGCCAGCTGGACGGTCTTGCCCATGCCGGCCGTACCCAACACGACCAGTTCTTCATCGGCCTTCTCATATAGCTGCCGGATGTCGGTCTCGTCAGTAGGCACCAGCACCGGTTCGGCGCGGCGGACACTGCGGGAACGGCGTCGGGCGCCGGAGACGGGCTGCTCTCGCGCCAGCACGAACCGGGGCGTGATGTAACGCGGCGTCTCGGCGTCCCGCACGATGCGCTCCATCGTGCGGCGCACCCTCAACAGCATGCGCCTGCGCCGCAGCTCGCCGATGTTCCCGCGGCGGCCCGGCAGCACCATGACCACTACGGCGAGCACGGTCCACACGGCGCGCCGGACCCGACTGCGGCGCGGATCCGGCTCATGGAGGCCGACGGGCGCGCCGACCGGTTCGTCGCCCAGGCCGGGCAGCGGCACCAACCCTTCGGCGCGGGCCCGTTCCATCCGCGGATCCCGTCCGGGCTCCCCGGCCCGCTCGGCCCGCCGGTGCGCCGCGTGCCAGACGCCGAGCGCACCCTCGGGAACCCCGCAGACGACCAAGAACTCCCGCAACGTCGGCCACCGGGGAAAGCTCTTCCCCTTCACCAAGGCATGCAGGGTCGCCGGGCTCCGATCGGTCCGGGCCGCCAGCTCGTTGTAGCTGAGCCCACGCTGCTCGTACAACGCTTCCAGCGCGGCCTGCAGCTCGGCCCGGGTGGTGATGTGCCGCGGATCGGTCGTCGTCATCCAGCGATTCCTCGTCAGTGTCGTTCGGTCTGCCCTTCGGTTCGTTCGGCAACGTAGGCCGAACAGCACCATCCACCTGCGTTTTCCCACAAACCGTCATCGACCGGATGCGGCCAGACAGCACCGCCTTCCACCCTGGACCCATGACAGTCACCGAGATCCTGGCGCTCATCGGCGCCCTCACCGTCATCCTGACCGCCGCCGCCCGCCTGCCCCAGGCGCTCAGCGAGTTCCTCCACGCCTGCGTCCCCGTCCTCACCGCCCTGCATCACCTACGCGCAGCCCTGACCCCGCCGGACGACGACCAGTGAGATCCGGTCCGGCACCACACGCGCCGAACACCTCACCCCACACGATCGACACGACGACGATGAAGACACGGAAAGCCGGTGGGCACCGGCACGTCCGCAGCATCCCTGCTGCTCGATGCCCCGCCCCGCACGCCTTCTCGGCGGCCGTCGCCGGCGCGGCCACGCAGCCGGCAACGCCGATCCGCCGATGCGCGCCTTCACCACGTTGCCCTTGGCGGCTTAGACCGTGTCTTGATGGGTGAGAGCTCGTCGGACCGACCGTGGCGAGCTGGGGGAGTCGTTCCAGCGGGTGGCCCCGCCCGCGCCGATGCGGCCGTCGGCCACCGCCGAGGGGAGATGCCGGTGCGCGGCCCGCCGCAGCCGGTCCTCCAGAAAGATCACGCCCGGCATGATGCCTGTCGCCTCCGATGCCACGGACCACTCGAACCGGGCCAAAGCTCACAAAATCGCTCGGACGGCCCTATGCAGAGCCGCCGGTTCGCTCCGGCTCCGCATGATCGATGATCACAACGTGCAGAAGATCCTGAGCCGTATGGCCGTCACCGCCACCGCTGTCACGACCCTCATCGCCTTCAACGCCGGGACCGCCTTCGCGGCGCAGGACGCCCACGCCTACTGCGAGAAGACCTACAGTTCCCCCGACGGCTACTCCAAGAGCGCCTGCGGAGGGTTCTTCGTCTCCGAGATGGGTGACGGCACCGAGGGTCTCACCCTCATGGACCTGTCGGGCGACGGGCACTCCGTCGTCGTCGTCAACTATCGCTACGACCTGGAGAACATCGGGCCGTACTACGGCACGGTCACCACCGGCAACACCACCCAGAAGCAGTGGATCCTGCACATGCCGGAAGGCAGCAGGATCAGGTTCAAGGTGTGCGCGGCGGAGGGCGGCTCGATCCTTTCGAGCACCTGCAGCCCGTACGTCACGGGGATCGCCTGAAACCGTCCGGCAAGGGCGTGGACGCCCATCGGCGATCTTGTCGTAGGGCGGGCCTCAACGCGGACCGGCCCTGGGGCCCGTCATCGAAGTCGGGTGCGGCGGCTCGTCTCAATGGGCACACCGCCCCGCCCCAACCGGCCGTTGAGTTCGTACTGCACCTATCTCGGAACCAGCGCCGGTCAGCGCACGCAGAGCGTCACCGTATTGATGATGGTCGAGTTCTGCGCGGTCACACCGGCGAGGCACGCCCGGTACGGGAGCAGTTCGCCGCCTATACCGGCACCACCGGCATCTCACAACTCGACGAACCCGGCATTCGATTCCTCGGCGGGTTGGGGCAGGGAATGTGGCGCGACCCCGAGTGGAGCCCACGTTCAGCGGCCGCTGATGTCCTTGCGCTCCTCCAGCGGGATCAGCCGACTGACCCGAACCGGCCACGTTCACATGCCCGATATCGAACTCCGGTGTGGTTCTTCTGCGAGGACCCGCTGAACGGGCGCACTTCGGCGGTGCGGCTTGTCCGTGGTGAGCCCGGCTGACGGGCCGGTCCGAGCGAGCGCCGACCGCTCACCGGCCCCTGGCGAGCAGGGTTTTCGGTGTCAAGGCGCCGTTCCTCCCGCCCGACTTGATCAGATGCGCCATCAGTGATCCCCTATGCAGGTCATGTCCGACAAACACGAAAAATGGGGTCTGATGAAACGTGTGAGATCGGCGGCGGCACTGGTGGCGGCGGGGGCGCTGGCGGCCGGGGCGTTGACGGCGGCGGGCGCGCCCGCCCTGGCCGCGACGAAGGGGCCGGACGACAGCCGCGCGGGGGCGCCGACCGTTGCCGCGCCGGCCGCGGCGGAGAGCACTCCGGAGACCACCGAGGTCACGGCGGCCGCGGCGAGGAAGGTCGACTGCGCGAAGGTCAAGTGCGTGGCGCTGACCTTCGACGACGGGCCCGGCAAGCACACCAAGCGACTGCTGGACGACCTGCGCAAGGCGAAGGTGCCCGCCACCTTCTTCATGCTGGGGCAGAACGTCGCCGGCAACCGCGCGCTCGTCAAGCGCA
>NZ_BCQR01000081.1 GCF_001552175.1 Actinomadura kijaniata NBRC 14229 | reverse complement strand
GGCGGGTCCCGGCCGCCGGAAGACCGGCCGGGCCCGCCGCACCACGAAGTCCAGAAGTAACAGCGGCACTACCAGTAAAGGACACCGAGGCCACCATGGCGGGACAGAAGATCCGCATCCGGCTCAAGGCCTACGACCACGAGGTTATCGACACCTCCGCGAAGAAGATCGTTGAGACGGTGACGCGGACGGGCGCCAAGGTCGCGGGCCCGGTGCCGCTGCCGACCGAGAAGAACGTGTACTGCGTCATCCGCTCGCCGCACAAGTACAAGGACAGCCGCGAGCACTTCGAGATGCGCACGCACAAGCGGTTGATCGACATCATCGACCCGACGCCCAAGACCGTCGACTCGCTGATGCGACTCGACCTGCCGGCCGGCGTTGACATCGAGATCAAGCTCTAAGGGACGCACCCAGATATGAGTACGCAGAGGAAGGGCGTCCTGGGCGAGAAGCTCGGCATGACCCAGGTCTTCGACGATGAGGGCCGGATCGTTCCGGTGACCGTCGTCCAGGCCGGGCCGTGTGTCGTGACCCAGCTCCGCACCCAGGAGACCGACGGATACACCGCCGTTCAGATCGGGTTCGGGCAGATCGACCCCCGCAAGGTGAACAAGCCTTCCGCGGGTCACTTCGCCAAGGCCGGCGTCACGCCGCGCCGCTACCTGGCGGAGCTGCGGGTCGACGACACCACCGAGTTCGAACTCGGCCAGGAGATCAACGCCGGCGTCTTCGAGGCCGGCCAGAAGATCGACGTGACCGGCACCTCCAAGGGCAAGGGCACCGCTGGTGTCATGAAGCGCCACGGCTTCCGTGGTCTGGGCGCTTCGCACGGTACCCAGCGCAAGCACCGCTCGCCGGGCTCGATCGGCGGCTGCGCGACCCCCGGTCGCGTGTTCAAGGGCCTCCGCATGGCGGGACGGCACGGCAACGCCCGTACCACCGTGCAGAACCTGACCATCCACGCCATCGACGCCGAGAAGAACCTGCTCCTCATCAAGGGCGCGGTTCCCGGCCCCAACGGCGGTCTGGTCCTGGTCCGCGACGCAGTGAAGGGGACCGGCAAGTGACCACCAAGCTCGACATCGACCTGCCCTCCGAGATCTTCGACGCGAAGACCTCCGTCCCGCTGATCCACCAGGTCGTGGTGGCGCAGCTGGCCGCGGCTCGTCAGGGCACCCACTCCACCAAGACGCGGGGCGAGGTCTCCGGTGGTGGCAAGAAGCCGTACCGGCAGAAGGGCACCGGCCGCGCGCGCCAGGGTTCGACCCGCGCGCCGCAGTTCGCCGGTGGTGGCACCGTCCACGGCCCGCAGCCGCGCGACTACTCGCAGCGGACGCCCAAGAAGATGAAGGCCGCCGCCCTGCGTGGCGCCCTGTCCGACCGCGCCCGCTTCGGCCGGGTCGTGATCGTCGACAACCTCATCGAGGGTGACGCCCCGAAGACGAAGACCGCTCTGGCGAACCTGCGCGGCGTCACCGACGCCCGGCGCGTCCTGGTGGTCCTCGACCGTGAGGACGAGGTCACCTGGAAGAGCCTGCGCAACGAGCCGAGCGTGCACATCCTCGTCTCCGACCAGCTCAACACCTACGACGTGATGGTGAACGACGTCGTGGTCTTCACGCAGAAGGCCTACGACGAGTTCGTCTCGCGCGCGGCGAAGAAGTAAGGAGGGTCCGGAATGAACAAGATCGCCGACCCCCGTGACATCATCATCGCGCCGGTCGTCTCGGAGAAGAGCTACGGCCTTCTCGACGAGAACAAGTACACGTTCGTGGTCCGTCCGGACGCCAACAAGACGCAGATCAAGCAGGCCGTCGAGGCCGTGTTCGGCGTCAAGGTGACGAACGTCAACACGATCAACCGGCAGGGTAAGCGCAAGCGCACCCGGTTCGGCTACGGCAAGCGCAAGGACACCAAGCGCGCCATCGTCAGCCTGGCCGAGGGCGAGCGGATCGACATCTTCGGTGGCCCGGCCTAAATAGCCCGGCCCGCCCGGAGATCAGAAAAGGGATGAACGAAAAAGATGGGCATCCGTAAGTACAAGCCGACGACTCCCGGTCGTCGCGGGTCCAGCGTGGCCGACTTCGTCGAGATCACGCGCCGCGAACCGGAGAAGTCGCTGCTGCGTCCGCTCCCCAAGAAGGGCGGCCGTAACAACCACGGCCGGATCACCACCCGCCACCAGGGTGGCGGCCACAAGCGCGCCTACCGCGTGATCGACTTCCGTCGCCACGACAAGGACGGGGTCCCCGCCAAGGTCGCGCACATCGAGTACGACCCGAACCGCACCGCGCGCATCGCGCTGCTGCACTACGCCGACGGCGAGAAGCGCTACATCCTCGCGCCGCAGGGCCTGAAGCAGGGCGACCGCGTCGAGAACGGCCCCGGGTCGGACATCAAGCCGGGCAACTGCCTGCCGCTGCGCAACATCCCGACCGGTACGGTCGTCCACGCCATCGAGCTCAAGCCCGGTGGTGGCGCGAAGATCGCCCGTTCGGCCGGTGTCGGCGTCCAGCTGCTGGCCAAGGAGGGCAAGTACGCCACCCTGCGTATGCCCTCCGGCGAGATGCGCATGGTCGACGTCCGCTGCCGCGCCACCGTCGGTGAGGTCGGCAACGCCGAGCAGTCGAACATCAACTGGGGCAAGGCCGGCCGTATGCGCTGGAAGGGCAAGCGCCCGACCGTCCGCGGTGTGGCCATGAACCCGATCGACCACCCGCACGGTGGTGGTGAGGGCAAGACCTCCGGTGGTCGCCACCCGGTCAACCCCAAGGGCAAGAAGGAAGGCCGCACCCGCCAGGCCAACAAGGCCAGCGACCGGCTGATCGTCCGTCGGCGCAGCAAGAAGAAGCGGTAGGAGTAGCCCGACATGCCACGTAGCCTTAAGAAGGGCCCCTTCGTCGACGACCACCTGATGAAGAAGGTGGAAGTCCAGAACGACAAGGGGACGAAGAACGTCATCAAGACGTGGTCCCGGCGCTCCATGATCGTGCCGGACATGATCGGTCACACGATCGCCGTGCATGACGGCCGCAAGCACGTGCCGGTGTTCATCACCGACGCCATGGTGGGCCACAAGCTGGGCGAGTTCGCGCCGACGCGGACGTTCCGCAGCCACGTCAAGGAAGACCGCCGCAGCCGCCGAGGCTGAGCAGGCAGAAAGATCGTAGGAGAGAGGGAACAGCGATGGAAGCCAGGGCCCAGGCGCGGTTCATCCGCGTCACGCCCAGGAAGGCCCGCCGCGTGGTGGACCTCATCCGCGGCCTGCCTGCCGCGGAGGCTCAGGCGGTGCTGCGGTTCGCCCCCCAGGCTGCGAGTGAGCCGGTGGGCAAGGTGCTGGCGAGTGCCATCGCCAACGCCGAGCACAACTTCAAGCTCGACTCGGACACGCTCGTCGTGAGTCGTGCGTGGGTGGACGAGGGCCCGACCCTCAAGCGTTTCCGCCCCCGCGCCCAGGGCCGGGCTTACCGCATCAACAAGCGCACCAGCCACATCACGGTGGTCGTTGAGTCGCGGGACGAGGCGTCGGCGGCCGGCGGTAAGAAGACGAGGAGGGCCCGGTAGTGGGTCAGAAGATCAACCCGCACGGGTTCCGGCTCGGCATCACCACCGACCACAAGTCCGTGTGGTTCGCCGACAAGCTCTACAAGGACTACGTCAAGGAAGACGTCCAGATCCGGCGCATGCTGCAGAAGGGCATGGACCGGGCGGGCATCTCCAAGGTGGCCATCGAGCGCACCCGTGACCGCGTCGAGGTGAACATCCACACCGCGCGTCCGGGCATCGTGATCGGCCGCCGTGGCGCCGAGGCCGAGCGTCTCCGGGGCGACCTGGAGAAGCTGACCGGCAAGCAGGTCCGGCTGAACATCCTCGAGGTCAAGAACCCCGAGGTCGACGCCCAGCTGGTCGCTCAGGCCGTGGCCGAGCAGCTGTCCAGCCGTGTCGCGTTCCGTCGCGCCATGCGCAAGGCCATCCAGTCCGCCATGAAGTCCGGCGCCAAGGGCATCAAGGTCCAGTGCTCCGGTCGTCTGGGCGGCGCCGAGATGTCCCGGTCCGAGTTCTACCGCGAGGGCCAGGTCCCGCTGCACACGCTGCGCGCCGACATCGACTACGGGTTCTACGAGGCCCGTACGACCTTCGGCCGCATCGGCGTCAAGGTGTGGATCTACAAGGGCGACGCCGCGCAGACCCGCGCCGAGCGTGAGGCCCAGGCCGCCCAGCAGCGCGCCGCCGGTGGCGGTCGCGGTGGTGAGCGCCGCGGTGGTGAGCGCCGCGGTGGTGGTGGCGGCGGCGAGCGTCGTGGCGGTGGCCGCGGCGGTCGTGGCGGTCGCGGCGGCGAGCGCGGCGGCGAGGGCGCGCCGAAGCAGCAGCAGAACACCGAGCAGCCGGCCCCCGCCGCTGAGGCTGCTCCGACTGGTGAGGGGAGCTGAACCCGATGCTGATCCCTCGTAAGGTCAAGCACCGCAAGCAGCACCACCCGAAGCGCCGGGGAATGGCCAAGGGCGGCACGAAGGTTACCTTCGGTGAGTACGGCATCCAGGCCGTCGAGGGCGCCTACGTGACCAACCGCCAGATCGAGGCGGCTCGTATCGCCATGACCCGCCACATCAAGCGTGGCGGCAAGGTCTGGATCAACATCTTCCCGGACCGCCCGCTGACCAAGAAGCCCGCCGAGACCCGCATGGGTTCCGGTAAGGGTTCGGTCGAGTGGTGGGTGGCCAACGTGAAGCCGGGCCGCGTGATGTTCGAGATCTCCTACCCGAACGAGCAGATCGCTCGGGAGGCGCTCACCCGCGCGATCCACAAGCTGCCGATGAAGTGCAAGATCGTGAAGCGAGAGGCGGGTGAGTCCTGATGGCCAAGGGTCTTACCGCCGACGAGCTGCGGACCGAGCCTGAGGACGTCCTGGTCACCAAGCTGAAGGAAGCCAAGGAGGAGCTGTTCAACCTCCGCTTCCAGGCCGCGACCGGCCAGCTGGAGAGCCACGGGCGGCTGCGCACCGTGAAGCGCGAGATCGCTCGCATCTACACCGTGATGCGTGAGCGCGAGCTCGGCATCGTCACGGTCGCCGAGGACGCCGCGGAGGGCAAGGACAATGGCTGAGCAGACCGAGAAGCGGAGCACCCGCAAGGTCCTCGAGGGCCTGGTGGTCAGCGACAAGATGGACAAGACCGTGGTCGTGTCCGTCGAGGACCGGGTCAAGCACGCGAAGTACCACAAGGTGATCCGCCGGACCACCAAGTACAAGGCGCACGACGAGGCCAACGAGTGTGGCGTCGGCGACCGCGTCCGTCTCATGGAGACCCGCCCGCTGTCAGCGAACAAGCGCTGGCGCGTGGTGGAGATCCTCGAGAAGGCCAAGTAATTACTGGTTCCGCCAGGCTGGGCCCAATCGATGAACCGAAGGCCCAGAACCGGTGTGACGAACAGGAGTTGACGTGATCCAGCAGGAGTCGCGACTCAAGGTCGCCGACAACACGGGTGCGAAGGAGATCCTTTGCATCCGGGTTCTCGGCGGCTCGGGTCGGCGCTACGCGGGAGTCGGCGACATCATCGTCGCGACGGTGAAGGACGCCCTTCCCGGCGCCGGCGTTAAGAAGGGTGACGTCGTCAAGGCGGTCGTCGTGCGCACCCGCAAGGAGCGCCGGCGTCCGGACGGCTCCTACATCCGCTTCGACGAGAACGCGGCCGTCCTGATCAAGGACGGCGGAGACCCCCGCGGCACCCGAATCTTCGGCCCCGTGGGCCGTGAACTGCGCGAGAAGAAGTTCATGCGCATCATCTCGCTCGCGCCGGAGGTGCTGTGATGAAGATCAAGAAGGGTGACGAGGTCATCGTCATCGCCGGCAAGGACAAGGGCGCGACGGGCAGGGTGCTGCGCGTCGACCCGCGCTCCGAGCGCGTTGTCGTCGAGGGCGTCAACATCATCACCAAGAACATCAAGGCCGACGCCGCACGGGCCGGCAAGGAGAGCGGCCAGGTCAAGGTCGAGGCGCCGCTGCACGTCAGCAACGTCGCCCTGGTCGAGGACGGCAAGCCGGTCCGCGCGGGCTACCGCGTCGACGAGGACGGCACCAAGGTCCGCGTCTCCCGCCGTTCCGGCAAGGAGATCTGACGATGACCGAGACCGTTACCGAGCGCCCCGTCCCGCAGCCGCGCCTGAAGCTTCGCTACCGCGAGGAAATCGTGAAGGCGATGCAGGAGCAGTTCGGCTACTCCAACGTGATGCTGGTTCCCGGTCTGACCAAGATCGTGGTCAACATGGGTGTCGGCGACGCCGCCAAGGACGCCAAGCTCATCGAGGGCGCCGTCCGCGACCTGACCGCGATCACCGGCCAGAAGCCGGCCGTGAACCGCGCCAAGAAGTCGATCGCCCAGTTCAAGCTGCGCGAGGGCATGCCGATCGGCGCCCACGTGACGCTGCGCGGCGACCGGATGTGGGAGTTCCTGGACCGTCTGCTGTCCACGGCCCTCCCCCGCATCCGTGACTTCCGCGGCCTGTCGCCGAAGCAGTTCGACGGCAACGGGAACTACACCTTCGGTCTGACCGAGCAGGTCATGTTCCACGAGGTCGACCCCGACAAGATCGACCGCGTGCGTGGCATGGACATCACCCTGGTCACCACGGCCAAGACCGACGATGAGGGCCGGGCGCTGCTGAAGCTCCTGGGCTTCCCGTTCAAGGAGAACTGAGCGAAATGGCGAAGAAGTCCCTGATCGCCAAGGCGGCCCGCAAGCCCAAGTTCGGCGTGCGCGCGTACACTCGTTGCTCGCGCTGCGGGCGTCCCCGCTCCGTCTACCGGAAGTTCGGCCTGTGCCGTGTCTGCTTCCGCGAGATGGCGCACCGGGGCGAGCTGCCCGGCATCACCAAGTCCAGCTGGTAAAGGGCGTGTTCGGCCCCCCGAACCGTGCTGAACGGCCAGGGGGGCCGCCCTTTGCAGCCTGTGTAATAACCACCGGGCACCTGACGAAGGTGCCCATGACCACGCCAAAGGTCCGACAAGGAAACCGTGGCGAGGGAGGGCCTGTAGGCCATGACGATGACCGACCCGATCGCAGACATGTTGACGCGTCTGCGTAACGCGAATTCGGCGTACCACGACAGCGTGGCGATGCCGTACTCGAAGATCAAGGCGCACATCGCCGAGATCCTCCAGCAGGAGGGCTACATCTCGGGCTGGAGCGTGGAGGACGCCGAGGTCGGCAAGAAGCTCGTGATCGAGCTCAAGTTCGGTCCGACCCGTGAGCGTTCGATCGCCGGTATCAAGCGCGTCTCGAAGCCGGGTCTGCGCGTGTACGCGAAGAAGGACAACCTGCCCAGGGTCCTGGGCGGCCTGGGCGTCGCGATCATCTCGACGTCCTCCGGCCTCATGACCGACCGGCAGGCCGGCAAGCGCGGCGTGGGCGGCGAAGTCCTCGCCTACGTCTGGTAGAGGGGAGGGCTTAACAAATGTCTCGCATTGGACGTCTCCCCGTTACCGTGCCCAGCGGCGTCGAGGTGAAGATCGACGGGCGTGAGGTCACCGTCAAGGGCCCCAAGGGCACCCTGTCGCACACCGTGGCCGAGCCGATCGAGGTGAAGCTGGAGGACGGTACCGTCACCGTCTCCCGGCCGAACGACATCAACACCGTTCGCGCCCTGCACGGGCTCACCCGCTCGCTGATCAACAACATGGTGGTCGGCGTGACCGAGGGGTACAAGAAGACCCTCGTGATCCAGGGTGTCGGTTACCGCGTGGTGGCCAAGGGGCAGAACCTGGAGTTCTCGCTCGGCTACAGCCACCCGATCGTGGTCGAGCCCCCGGAGGGCATCAAGTTCACGGTCGAGAAGCCGACCCAGCTCGTTGTCGAGGGCATCGACAAGCAGAAGGTCGGCGAGGTCGCCGCCAACATTCGTAAGCTGCGCAAGCCCGACCCCTACAAGGGCAAGGGCGTCCGCTACGAGGGCGAGCAGATCCGCCGCAAGGTCGGAAAGGCTGGTAAGTAGTCATGGCAGGCACCAAGACCCTGGCCGGCAAGGCCACGTCGGCGCGGGCCAAGTCCCGCAAGCGCCGGCACCTGCGGGTCCGCAAGAAGGTCGTCGGTTCCACCGCACGCCCTCGCCTGGTCGTGACCCGCTCGACCAAGCACGTGTTCGTCCAGGTCATCGACGACAGCAAGGGCCACACCGTGGCCTACGCCTCGACGATGGAGGCGGACCTGCGCTCCGACTCCGGCGACAAGACCGCCAAGTCCCGCAAGGTCGGCGAGCTCGTCGCCCAGCGGGCCAAGGAGGCCGGCGTCACCGCTGTGGTCTTCGACCGTGGCGGCAACAAGTACCACGGCCGCGTCGCCGCTGTGGCGGACGGCGCGCGCGAGGGGGGCCTGGAGCTCTGATGGGCCTCACGACCGAAGAGAAGAGGAACCACTGATGGCAGCGCAGAGGCGCGGTGGCGGTCAGGGTGGCGACCGTCGCGACGGCCGCCGCGACGACCGCCGCGGTGGCGCCGACAAGGGTCAGTCGTACATCGAGAAGGTCGTGGCGATCAACCGGGTCGCCAAGGTCGTCAAGGGCGGTCGCCGTTTCAGCTTCACCGCCCTGGTGATCGTCGGTGACGGCAACGGCACCGTCGGCGTCGGCTACGGCAAGGCCAAGGAGGTGCCCGCGGCGATCGCCAAGGGTGTCGAGGAGGCCAAGAAGCACTTCTTCAAGGTGCCGCGGATCCAGGGCACCATCCCGCACACCGTTCAGGGTGAGGCGGCGGCGGGCGTGGTCCTGCTGCGTCCGGCCGCTCCCGGTACCGGTGTGATCGCGGGTGGCCCGGTGCGCGCGGTGCTGGAGTGCGCCGGTATCCACGACGTGCTGAGCAAGTCGCTGGGCACCGACAACGCGATCAACATCGTGCACGCGACCGTCGCCGGTCTGAAGGCCCTCAAGCGGCCCGAGGAGATCGCGGCCAAGCGCGGTCTGCCGATCGAGGACGTCGCCCCCGCCGCCATGCTGCGGGCGCGCGCGGCCGGCTCCGAGCCGCGGCAGGAGGTCGCCGCCTCATGAGCCAGCTGAAGATCACGCAGATCAAGTCCGTGATCAGCGAGAAGCAGAACCAGCGTGACACGCTGCGCACCCTGGGCCTCAAGAAGATCGGGCAGAGCACCGTTCGCGAGGACAACCAGCAGATCCGCGGCATGATCCGGACGGTGGCGCACCTGGTCACCGTCGAGGAGGTCGACTGACATGGCGGACGCCAACGAGGGCACGCCCCTCAAGGTGCACGACCTGCGTCCGGCCCCGGGTGCCAACCGCGCCAAGACCCGCAAGGGTCGCGGTGAGGCGTCCAAGGGCAAGACCGCCGGTCGCGGCACCAAGGGCACCAAGGCCCGCAGCACCGTCCCCGTCGGGTTCGAGGGCGGCCAGATGCCCCTGATCCGCCGGGTCCCGAAGCTCAAGGGCTTCAAGAACCCCAACCGGGTCGAGTTCCAGGTCGTGAACCTGGACAAGCTCGCCGCCCTCTACCCCGAGGGTGGCGAGGTGACCGCCGAGGACCTGGCGGCCAAGGGCGCGGTTCGCCGCAACCAGCCGGTCAAGGTCCTGGGCACCGGCGAGATCTCGGTCGCGGTGCAGGTGAAGGCGCACGCCTTCTCCGCCTCCGCGAAGGAGAAGATCGCCGCTGCCGGCGGCACCGCCGAAGAGCTGTAAGCAACACCATGAAGCCGAGGCCGTGTTCGTCTTGCGCTGAGGGCCGAAAGGTCCGCGCGCCGGAGAACACGGCCTCGGCGTCATCTGCTGTTAGAGTCTCACCGGCGATGGTGCTCCCACCGACGGACTTCCGACGGAACCGCGCCGCCGCCTCTGGAATTGGAACCGGCCCCTCGGCTGCCATGGATACGTCAGTCGCGCAGGAGGAATGGTGCTGACCGCGTTCGCTCGGGCTTTCCGTACGCCCGACCTGCGTAAGAAATTGTTGTTCACGCTGTTCATCATCGTGGTGTTCCGGATCGGCTCGATGCTGCCGTCTCCCGGCGTGAACACCAAGGTGCTGGCGGAGACCGCCGAAGCGGCCAAGGACAGCAACAAGCTCTACGGCCTCGTCGACCTGTTCAGCGGTGGCGCGCTGCTCAAGCTGTCGGTCTTCGCGCTGGGCATCATGCCCTACATCACCGCGAGCATCATCCTGCAGCTGCTGACGGTGGTGATCCCGAGGCTGGAGGCCCTCAAGAAGGAGGGCCAGGCCGGGACCACGAAGATCACGCAGTACACGCGTTACCTGACGATCGGCCTGGCGATCCTGCAGGCGACCGGCATCGTGGCGATGGCCTCGACCGGCCAGCTCTTCCAGGGCGTGGCCGGCGGCGGTGACGTCCTGCACAAGACCGACCTGTTCACCATCATCACCATCGTGGTGGTGATGACCGCGGGCACCTCGGTCATCATGTGGCTGGGCGAGCTGATCACCGACCGCGGCGTCGGCAACGGCATGTCCATCCTGATCTTCACGCAGGTCGTCGCGGTCTTCCCCGCCCAGTTCTGGAGCATCTACACCCAGAAGGGCGCCTTCGTCTTCGTGCTGGTGCTCATCGTCGGTCTGGCGATCATGGCGGGCGTCGTGTTCGTCGAGCAGGCCCAGCGCCGCATCCCGGTGCAGTACGCCAAGCGCATGGTGGGCCGCCGCATGTACGGCGGGACCTCCACCTACATCCCGCTGAAGGTGAACCAGGCGGGCATCATCCCCGTGATCTTCGCCTCGTCGCTGCTGTACCTGCCGGTGCTGGCGACCCAGCTGTGGCCGAACACCAAGTGGCTGCAGAAGATCCAGCCCTACCTTCAGCAGGACAACCCCTGGCACATGGGCGTGTTCTTCGCCTTCATCATCTTCTTCACGTACTTCTACGTCGCCATCACCTTCAACCCCACTGAAGTCGCCGACAACATGAAGAAGTATGGTGGGTTCATCCCAGGCATCCGTCCGGGCCGGCCGACCGCCGAGTACCTCGACTACGTGCTGACCCGGATCACCACCCCCGGTGCGCTCTACCTGGGACTCGTCTCGCTGATCCCCATGGTCGCGTTCGCCCTGCTGAAGGCGACCAACGACTTCCCGTTCGGCGGGACGAGCATTCTCATCATCGTCGGCGTCGGACTGGATACCGTGAAGCAGATCGAATCTCAGCTCCAGCAGCGCAACTACGAGGGTTTCCTCCGGTAAATGCGTATCGTGCTGGTGGGCCCCCCCGGAGCGGGCAAGGGGACGCAGGCCCAGTTCATCGCCTCGCATCTGTCGATCCCGAAGATCTCGACGGGTGACATCTTCCGCGCCAACGTCAGCGGCGGCACCGAGCTCGGCCGCAAGGCCAAGGAGTTCATGGACCGCGGCGACCTGGTCCCCGACGAGATCACCATCGAGATGGTCCGGGACCGGCTGGCCGAGGACGACGCCACCGACGGGTTCCTGCTCGACGGATTCCCGCGCAACGTGCCCCAGGCCGAGACGCTCAAGAAGATGCTCGCCGAGATGGACACGCGGCTCGACGTGGTGCTCGAACTCGTCGTCGACGAGGAGGAGGTCGTCCGGCGGCTGTCGGGCCGCCGGACCTGCGCCGGCTGCGAGAAGATCTGGCACGTCGACTTCGACGACAAGCAGGACGACATCTGCGACGACTGCGGCGGCCGGCTGTTCCAGCGGGACGACGACAAGGAAGAGGTCGTCCGGCACCGCCTCGAGGTCTACCAGGAACAAACGGCTCCGCTGGTGCAGTTCTACGCTGACGAGGGCATTCTGGTCGGCATCGACGCGACCGGCCCGGTCGAGGAAGTCACCCAGCGCGCTCTGGCCGCCCTGCGTCCGTACGAGAAGTGACCCCCTCGGCCCGCTACTGAGGGGGAGAGATGTTCCGACGCCGTAAGCCCGCCATCCAGATCAAGACGGCCGAGCAGGTCGAGCTGATGCGGAAGGCGGGCCTGCTGGTCGGTCAGACGCTGCACCTGCTGCGCGACGCGGTCAAGCCGGGGATCACCACCCTGGACCTGGACCGCCTCGCCGAGGCCCACATCCGCGACAACGGCGGCATCCCGTCGTTCAAGGGCTACCACGGCTTCACCGGCACGATCTGCGCCTCGGTCAACGAGGAGATCGTGCACGGCATCCCGCGCCCCGACAAGGTGCTGGCCGAGGGCGACGTCATCTCCATCGACTGCGGCGCGATCGTGGAGGGCTGGCACGGCGACTCGGCGATCACGGTTCCGGTGGGGGAGATCACCCCCGAGCTCCAGAAGCTGCTGGACGTGACCGAGGCGTCGATGTGGCACGGCCTGGCGGCCGGGGTCGCGGGGGCACGGCTGACGGACATGTCGCACGCGATCGAGACGTACGTCCGCTCGCAGGGCGACTACGGGATCGTCGAGGGCTACGGCGGTCACGGCATCGGCACCGAGATGCACATGGACCCGCTGATCCCCAACCACGGCGCCCCGGGCCACGGCCCGGTGCTGGAGGTCGGGATGTGCTTCGCGGTGGAGCCGATGGTCAACCTCGGCACCAAGGACACCGAGGAGCTGGACGACGGCTGGACGGTCGTGACGACCGACGGCAGGTACTCCGCCCACTTCGAACACACCTTCGCCGTCACCGAGAACGGCCCCCGCGTGCTCACGGCCCTTGACGAAGGTCGTGAGTGGTTCGCCAAACTGAAGGCATGATGGCGCTTCGCGCCCGGCCCACTTCGAAGCAGCGCCCCTTGGCGGTCACCGAGCACGGCCCTCGCGTGCTCACGGCCCTTGACGAAGGTCGTGAGTGGTTCGCCAAACTGAAGGCATGATGGCGCTTCGCGCCCGGCCCACTTCGAAGCAGCGCCCCTTGGCGGTCACCGAGCACGGCCCCCGCGTGCTCACGGCCCTTGACGGGGGCCGGGAGTGGTTCGCCAAGCTGGGTAGGTAAGAGCCACACCCTCCGAGCCACACCCCACCCTCCGAAGGGACCGGTCCATGGCACCGAACCCTGACATCCGGGCCTCGGACGCCGACCGCGACCGGGTCGCGTCGGCGCTCCGTGAGCACTGCGCCCAGGGCCGCATCACCATCGACGAGCTGAACGAGCGACTGGAGTCCGTCTACGCCGCCCGCACGCTGGGGGAGCTGGAGGCGGTCACCGCGGACCTGCCCGAGGAGGACCTGTACCAGCTGCCGGTCCCGGCGGCGCAGAAGACCACCGGCGGGCTGCCGGCGCCGCGTTCCGGCGCGGGGGCGCTGGAGCGGTTCGGCGGCCGGGGCGCGTGGGCGACCTGGGCGGCGGTCAGCGGGATCAACCTGGCGATCTGGGCGATTCTGCTGGTGGCCGTCGGTCCGGTGTACCCGTGGTGGATCTGGGTGGCCGGGCCCTGGGGCGCGGCGCTGCTGATCGGGTCGCTGCTGGGGTCCGGGCGGCGCGACTGAGAACGGACGCGAGAAGGGCGGCGGGGAGGACCCCGCCGCCCTTCTCGCGTTCCCGGGTCCTACTCCACGTCCATCAGCGGGCGGTAGTTGCCGGTCGGGACGAAGTGCGTGGTCGCCACCCCGGTGTCGGTGACCAGGTGGACGGCGAACCCGGCGGGCTCCCCGGTGACCGCGGCGCGGCCCGGCCGGGTCAGGTCCAGGAACAGCTGCCGGTAGGTGCTGGGGCAGGTGACGGCGGTGCGGCCCGCGACCGTGCCGACCGCGCCCCGGTGCACGTGCCCGCTGACCAGCCGCACGACCTGGGGGTGACGCTCGATCACCCGCACGAACGCCGCGGCGTCCCGGAACCGCATGTCGTCGATGAAGCGGATGCCGATCGGGAACGCCGGATGGTGCGTCGCGATCACGGTCGGGACGTCGGGCGCGGCGGCCAGCGTCGCGTCCAGCCAGGCGATCTGCTCGTCGTCCATCGTCCCGTGCGAGCCACCCCGCACCGAGGTGTCGCAGCACACCAGGCGGGTCCCGGCCACGTCCACGGCGTACCGGACGGGCGCGTCCGGCGCGGTGCCGCTCTCGTGGACGGCCGGGTGGTCCTTGAACGCGGCGCGCAGGGCGTCCCGGTCGTCGTGGTTGCCGGGCACGGGGTAGACGGCCATCGGCAGCGGCGACAGCAGCGCGTGCAGCCGCGCGTACTCGTCGGGCCGCCCGCCGTCGGCCAGGTCCCCGGTCAGCACGACGGCGTCGGGCCGGGCGGGCAGCGACAGGAGGCTCGACACCGCCGCCCGCAACGCGCGCACCGGCCCGGAACCGTCGTCGACCTCGCCGTCGGGTCCCGCCGCCAGGTGGATGTCGCTGAGCTGCGCAATGATCGCCATTGATCCTCCCCCAAGGCCAAGCACATCACGGACCGCCGCTCAGGGCACCCCCGCCGCCGGGCCGCGCCGCCCCGGACGAGTGCTGGCACGATCTTTGCGCCGGATTGCCCCCCTGTCGACTCGCCGCCGGGGACAACAAGATCACTTGCTCCGGCGCGGCGCGGAGCCCGGAGGGGCCGGACGGGGGAGGCATGGCGAGCGGAGCGACCAGCGGGGAACGGCGCCCGCGATGGCGGGCGCGGCGGTCCCGGTACGCGCTCGTGGCGGTCGCGGGGGTTGTGGGAACGGCGCAGATGGTGTTCGGATGCGCGCTGATCGGCTCGCAGAGGGCCGCACAGCCCCGTTCGGGACTCGTGTTGCCCACCACGCCCGCCGCGCCGCTCTCCGGGCCGCAGAGCGCCGCGCCGGACGCGCCGCGGCCGTTGCCGGGGTTCCCGGGCCGGGCGCTGCCCACGTCGCTCTCCATCCCCTCGATCGGGGTGAACTCCCCGCTGGTGCGCGTCGGCCGGGAGGGGAACGGGGCGATCGCCGCTCCGCCGCTGGAACGGCCCGGCGCGGCGGGCTGGTACGGGTACGGGCCGACGCCGGGGGAGCCGGGCGCGGCGGTGATCGTCGGGCATCTGGACACCCGCACCGGACCGGCGGTGTTCGCGCGGCTGGGCGAGCTGAGGCCCGGCGCGCTCCTGGGGGTGGCGCGGGCGGACGGGACGGTGCCGGTGTTCCGCGTCACCTCCGCCGAGCGGGTCCCGAAGAACGGGTTCCCCGCCACGCGCGTCCACGCGTCCGCCGACGGCCGTCCCGCGCTGCGGCTGGTCACCTGCGCGGGCCGGTACGACCCGCGGCGGCACCTGTACGCCGAGAACCTGGTCGTCTACGCGACGTTCACGGCGTCCTACCGCCTGGCGGACCTGGTCCCCTCCTGACCTGATCTTTGCGTCCCGCCGGTCTGCCCGGACCGACCCGCCGGGGAGAACGAGATCATGATGCGCAGGCTGGTAGCGGCGGGCATGTGCGCCGTCGCGGCGCTGGGCGCGGGCGTCCCCGGCGTGGCGCTGGCGGAGGGCGGGGCCGTCACCGTGGCGCCGCGGTCGGTCCGCGCGGGGGACCAGGTCATCATCAGGGTCGGGATCGCCGACTGCGGTGACGGCGTGGCCTTCGCGAAGTCCCGCGCGTTCGCCGAGCCCGTCGAGCTCGGCCCGGCGGGGCTCACCACGCTCACGGGGCTGGCGTCGGTGCGCCGCACGGCCGAGCCGAGGCGGTACGACGTCACGGTCGAGTGCCTTGAGGAGGACCTGAAGGGTTCCCTGCTCGTCCTGCGCGCCCCGAAGCCGAGGGCCCGCACCGTGGTGCGGCACGTGCCCCGGCGCGATGGGACCGATGGGACCGATGGACTCGACGGGACCGGCGGGCTCGACGACTTCGGGGGGACCGGCGACACCCACGTCGGTCCCGCGACCGGCGGCGGGTGGCTGGCCGCGCGGGAGCGGACGGCCGGACGGCCCGGCCCCGCGGCGCTCGGGCTGGCGGGGATCGTCGTGCTCGGCGGGGCCGCGTTCGCGGTGCGGTCGGTGCGCTCGGCGCGGCGGCGGAACGCCGGGGAGTGAGCCGGCGGGTCAGGCCACGTGCGGGATGACCGCGTTCAGCGCCGAGGTCACGTCCTCGGGCTTGGGCGCCACCGACGGGACCACGTCGCGCAGCGCCAGCCAGCCGTTGATCGCCTGGGCGGTCGGTTTGGCCTCCACCAGCAGGTGGTCGTCCACGCCGAACCACTCGGCGACCTTGGACCAGCGCCACAGCCGGTGCCCGGCGGTGGACAGCTCGGCCGGCGGGAACCCGCCCGGCCCGCGCGCCCCGGTGATCGACATGCGGACGAAGTCGGGGGTGCGCCCCACGCGGTCGGCGATGTCGCGGATCGTCAGCAGCGGATCGACCTCGACCTGGCGGACCCGCACGCCCTCGGCGGCGGTCTCGACGTGCGCGACCACCTCCATGATCGCCTCGGCGAGGGTGTTGCCCTCCCAGGTGCAGGAGGCGTTTCCGGGGCGGTCGGCGTGCTGCGGCTCGGTGATGATCGAGACGGTGACCCGGCCCTGCGTCCGGTGCCACAGCGGGTCCAGCTCCTCCTCGTAGAGGGGACGGCTGAGGATCAGCGCGAAGTCATAGCTCGGCATCCGATCCTCCCCGGGGCGATTCCTTCTCCTGGAAAGGTACAACGCCCGAGCGAGGTATGCTGGTGTCGGGAGCGGTCTCCGGACACGGGCCATGCGTTGGTTTCGCATTAGGCGGTCCGGTGACGTACACTTCTGTGTCGGTCCGTTTTCGGCCGCCTTCATCCCTCTCGCACGACCCTCCTCCGGGAGGGGAGCGTCGGTTGTGGTGCGGCCGTCTTCCTCGGTTTCCCTCCATGGGTCTTCCGGGCGTATTCGGGCCGAGTCCAATGAGCCGACAGTGAAGCGCGGAGGACATGCCCAAAAAGGAAGGCGCCATCGAGATCGAGGGCACCGTCATCGAGTCCCTCCCGAACGCGATGTTCCGGGTGGAGCTCGACAACGGGCACAAGGTGCTCGCCCACATCTCCGGCAAGATGCGGATGCACTACATCCGTATCCTGCCGGACGACCGCGTCGTCGTGGAGCTGAGCCCCTACGACCTCACGCGCGGTCGGATCGTTTACCGCTACAAGTAACAGCCCACTGGGGTTGCCTCTCCCGTGCGTGGCGGCGCGGGGGTGACCCTGTGTCCATAGGAGACCCAGTGAAGGTCAAGCCGAGCGTCAAGAAGATCTGCAACAAGTGCCGCGTCATCCGCCGGCACGGCCGGGTCATGGTCATCTGCTCCGACCCGCGCCACAAGCAGCGTCAGGGCTGACGCTCCCGCAGCGTGATCCCGCCCCCGGGCGGGTCGAAGATCAACGTATCGCAGCCTTCGCACGGTCGCCGTACGACACCGAACCGGCAGGTCGGGTCGTACGGCTTCACGTGTGAGGGGGCCCACCCCCGGAGCCGGAGGCCGGGGCCGCCACCCGCGAGGGTGTGTGCGGACGCGATGCGCCAATACCTCCGCACAACGAAGGGAACGCCAGCACATGGCACGCCTCCTCGGCGTCGATCTCCCGCGCGACAAGCGTCTGGAGATCGCTCTCACCTACATCTTCGGGATCGGCCGCACCCGCGCGCTGGAGACCCTGGCCGGCACCGGCGTGGACGGCAACCTGCGCGTCCACCAGATCGGCGACGACGAGCTCGTGAAGCTCCGGGACTGGATCGAGGCGAACTACAAGGTCGAGGGTGACCTGCGCCGCGAGGTCCAGGCCGACATCCGTCGCAAGATCGAGATCGGTTGCTACCAGGGCATCCGGCACCGTCGTGGTCTTCCCGTCCACGGTCAGCGCACCCAGACCAACGCGCGTACCCGCAAGGGCAAGAAGAAGACCGTGGCCGGCAAGAAGAAGGCCGGCAAGAAGTAGTAGTCCGTCCGGACCCGGTCCGGTACGGATCGACGACCTGAAGAGTAGAGAGAGCAGATGCCTCCTAAGAGCCGTGTCGGCGCCAAGAAGGTGCGCCGCAAGGAAAAGAAGAACGTCGCCCACGGGCACGCTCACATCAAGAGCACGTTCAACAACACGATCGTCTCGATCACCGACCCCAACGGCAACGTGATCTCCTGGGCCTCCTCGGGCCACGTGGGCTTCAAGGGCTCGCGCAAGTCCACCCCGTTCGCCGCGCAGCAGGCCGCCGAGTCCGCCGCGCGCCGGGCGATGGAGCACGGCATGCGCAAGGTCGACGTCTTCGTGAAGGGCCCGGGCTCGGGCCGCGAGACCGCCATCCGTTCGCTCCAGGCGACCGGCCTCGAGGTGGGCTCGATCCAGGACGTCACGCCCGTTCCGCACAACGGCTGCCGGCCGCCCAAGCGCCGCCGCGTCTGATAGCCGTAGGGGAGATCTAGAACAATGGCTCGTTACACCGGTGCGGACTGCAAGCTCTGCCGCCGCGAGAAGATGAAGCTGTTCCTCAAGGGCAGCAAGTGCGAGGGCCCCAAGTGCCCGATCGAGATCCGTCCTTACCCCCCGGGTGAGCACGGCCGCGGTCGGCCGAAGGAGACCGAGTACCTCCTGCAGCTCCGTGAGAAGCAGAAGGCCAAGCGCATCTACGGCGTGCTGGAGAAGCAGTTCTCCAACTACTACGTCGAGGCCAACCGCCAGGGCGGCAAGACGGGTGAGAACCTGCTCACCCTGCTGGAGCGCCGCCTGGACAACGTGGTGTACCGCGCTGGCTTCGCCAAGTCCCGTGACATGGCCCGCCAGCTGATCCGCCACGGTCACATCCGGGTGAACGGCAAGAAGGTCGACATCCCGTCGTACCTGGTCCGCGAGGCCGACATCGTCGACGTCAAGACCAAGTCCCGGGAGATGACCCCCTTCCAGGTCGCCAAGGCCGAGGTCGGCGAGCGTCAGGTCCCGGCCTGGCTGGGCGTGGACGGCGAGCGCATGCGCGTCCTCGTCCACTCGCTGCCGGTCCGCCAGCAGATCGACGCTCCCGTCCAGGAGCAGCTGATCGTCGAGCTTTACTCCAAGTAAGGCTCTGTTCGGGCCCGGCGACGGGCCCGCCTTCCATCGCCGAGCGGACGTGCAGCGATTGTGCGTCCGCTTCGGCGATACTGGGAAGAACTCCAACGCGGTCGTCATATAGCGGGCACCGCGGAAAGAAGGCAAACCCATGCTCATCGCACAGCGTCCCACTCTCACCGAAGAGCAGGTCGACGAGTTCCGTTCGCGGTTCACCATCGAGCCGCTGGAGCCGGGCTTCGGCTACACCATCGGCAACTCGCTGCGTCGCACCCTGCTCAGCTCGATCCCCGGTGCCGCCGTCACCAGCATCCGCATCGAGGGCGTGCTGCACGAGTTCTCGACCGTTCCGGGCGTGAAGGAGGATGTCACCGACATCATCCTGAACCTCAAGGAGCTGGTCGTGTCCTCCGAGCACGACGAGCCGGTGGTCATGTACCTGCGCAAGCAGGGCCCGGGCGAGGTCACCGCGGCCGACATCGCGCCGCCGGCGGGCGTCGAGGTCCACAACCCGGACCTGCACATCGCCACGCTGAACAACAAGGCCAAGCTGGAGATGGAGCTGACGGTCGAGCGCGGCCGCGGCTACGTCTCGGCCGCCCAGAACAAGCAGCCGGGCCAGGAGATCGGCCGGATCCCGATCGACTCCATCTACAGCCCGGTGCTGAAGGTCACCTACAAGGTCGAGGCGACCCGAGTCGAGCAGCGCACCGACTTCGACCGCCTCATCCTGGACGTGGAGACCAAGGCGTCGCTGCTGCCGCGTGACGCGGTGGCCTCCGCCGGCAAGACCCTGGTCGAGCTGTTCGGCCTGGCCCGGGAGCTCAACGTCGAGGCCGAGGGCATCGACATGGGCCCGTCCCCGACGGACGCCGCGCTCGCCGCGGACCTGGCCCTGCCGATCGAGGAGCTGAACCTGACGGTCCGCTCCTACAACTGCCTCAAGCGCGAGGGCATCCACTCGGTCGGCGAGCTCGTCGCCCGTTCCGAGCAGGACCTGCTGGACATCCGCAACTTCGGCGCCAAGTCGATCGAGGAAGTCAAGCAGAAGCTCAACGACATGGGCCTGTCGCTGAAGGACTCCCCGCCCGGGTTCGACCCGAGCGCGGCGGCCGACAACTACGGCGACGACGACGGCGCCTACGCCGAGACCGAGCAGTTCTAGCAAACACGTCGAGTACCCGGGGCGGGGCGCGTTCCCGTCCCCGGGTCCTTGAGCGCCGCCCGCCCCTTCCGGGGCGGGCGAGGATCGCAACGGCTGACGCCGGTACCTGATACGGCCGGCGCAGGAAGGACAGAGCAATGCCTCAGCCCACCAAGGGTGCCCGCCTCGGCGGCAGCGCCGCGCACCAGCGCCTGATCCTGGCCAACCTGGCCACGGCGCTGTTCGAGCACGGCCGCATCACCACCACCGAGGCCAAGGCCCGGCGGGTGCGTCCGCTGGCGGAGAAGCTGATCACCAAGGCCAAGAAGGGCGACCTGCACAACCGTCGCCAGGTGGCCCGGGTGATCCGGGACAAGGGCGTGGTGCACCACCTCTTCACCGAGATCGCGGAGCGCTACGAGAGCCGTCCCGGTGGCTACACCCGCATCACCAAGATCGGTCCGCGCAAGGGCGACAACGCCCCCATGGCCGTGATCGAGCTGGTGACCGAGCCGATGGCCGCGCAGTCGTCGGCCACCAAGGCCGAGACCCCGGCCGAGAAGCCCGCCGAGGCCCCGGCCGAGGAGACCACCGAGGCCAAGGCCGAGGCTCCCGCCGAGGAGACCGAGCAGGCCCCGGCCGAGGAGAAGGCCGACAAGGAGTAGGGCTCCGGCGAAGGCCCGCCGTTCCGTTACGGGACGGCGGGCCTTTTCTTTGCCAGACTTGATCTCAGGTTGGTCTCGCCGCCCCGCGCGCGGCCGTCCGCCCCTTCCTCCAGAACCCCTTCTTTCCAGGACAAGGACACCCCGCCCGCCATGACCGCACTGGTACGCCTCCGCCTCGACATCGGCTACGACGGGACGGACTTCGCCGGCTGGGCCCGGCAGCCCGGCCAGCGCACCGTCCAGGGGGTCATCGAAGACGCCCTGGGGCGGCTGCTGCGGCTGGACCCGCCGCCGATGCTGACCGTCGCCGGGCGCACCGACGCCGGCGTCCACGCGCGCGGCCAGGTCGCGCACGTGGTGGTGCCGGCCGCCGCCTACGCCACGATCAACGGCACCATGCCGCGCCGCCTGGCGGGCCTGCTGCCGCCGGACGTGCGGGTGTGGCGGGTGTCGGTGGCCCCCGAGGGCTTCGACGCGCGGTTCTCGGCGCTGTCGCGGCGGTACGTGTACCGGGTGTGCGACGACCCGGTGGGCGTGGACCCGCTGCGCCGCCACGACGTGCTGTGGTGGCCGCGCCCGCTGAACCTGGACCGGATGAACATGGCCGCCCGGCTGCTGGTCGGCGAGCACGACTTCGCCGCGTACTGCCGCAAGCGGGAGGGCGCGACGACGATCCGGGAGCTGCTGCGGTTCGAGTGGACGCGGGAGGCGCCGCGGCTGGCGGCGGCGACGGTGAAGGCCGACGCGTTCTGCCACTCGATGGTGCGGGCCCTGGTGGGCGCGCTGCTGGTGGTCGGGGACGGCCGCCGCGAGGTGGACTGGCCCGCGCAGGTGCTGACGGCCGGGGTGCGGGACTCGGCGGTGAACGTCGCCCCCGCGCACGGCCTCACCCTGGAGGAGATCGAGTACCCGACCGAGGAGACCCTGCTGGCCCAGCGCGCGCAGGAGACCCGGCGCGTCCGCACCCTGGCCCCGCAGCCGGAGCACTGAGCGGCCGGAGCACTGATCCGGGAGGGCGTCACTCGTCCAGGGGCGCCAGCATGTGCTGGACCCAGGGGGCGAATCCCAGGCGCTCGTACAGCCGTACCGCGTCGCGGTTGGCCTCCACGACCCCGATCGACCAGTGCGTGACGCCGCGTGCGCGCAGCTCCCGCTTGCAGGTCTGGAGGAGCGCCGAGCCGACCCCGCCGCCCCGCGCCCGGTCGGAGACCACCAGGGAGTGGACCTCGCCGTGGGACGGGCCGAGGTCGAAGGTCGGCCCCGAGGGCAGGAGCTGGCAGAGCAGGTAGCCGATCAGCTCGCGGGTCCCGGCGGGGGTGGCGCGGTGCGCCAGGAACAGCAGGGCGGCGCCCTCCCCGAGCCAGGTCCGGTACTGCTCGGAGCACAGGGCCCAGGACTCGCCCGGCCCGCGCACCGGCCACCGCTCACCGGTCACCTCGCGGTGGTGGTCGAGCATGGCGAGCCACAGCGGCTCCAGATCGGCGACGTCGTCCACGGTGCCGGCGGTGATCTCAACATCCATGATCACAACATAGGCGGACCGGGCCGCCCCGCGGTTCCCGCTCAGCGGCCCGCGCGGGTCTCCACCGAACGGGTCGCGTACCCCAGGACCTGCTGGGCCGCGGCCTTCAGGGCCGTGTCGCCGGGCTTGGCCCTCTTGCCGTTGGCGTACTGGGCGTAGGCGTAGACGAGGTAGCGGCCCCGGACGGTGCTGAGCGCGTAGCCGCCCGCCTGGTCGACCTCCGGGGAGCGCTTGCCCGCCAGCCCCCGGAACCACTCGTAGGCGCTGGGGTCCCCGGCGCGGCTCACCTTCCCGGCGGCGGCGCGGTCGGGCAGCACGGCGATGCCGGTGGTGACGGCGAGGGCGCGGTCGGAGTCCAGGTAGGTGGCGCGGACGACGCGGCGGCAGTCGTGCTGCTTCAGCGCCTGGGCCATCGCGCCGTTGGCGGTCAGCGTGCAGACGTCGTTGAGGGAGAAGCGGTCGCGCAGGTAGGGGCGCCCGCCGAGCGTGACCTGCCGGTCGGGGAACGCCTCGGGCACGGTGAGCGGCCTGGTGTCGCTCTTCTCGCTGTTGATGTCCACCGGCGCCGGCTTGGCGGCCGGGGACGGCTTGGCCGGGGAGGACGCGGCCGGGCTCCTGGCGGCCCGGGTGGTCTTCCCGTCGGCGTCGTCGCCGCCGCCCGCCAGGGCGAAGCCGGAGACCGCGACGACCAGCGCGACGGCCGCGCCCGCGCCGATCAGCAGCGGACGGCGGCGGCTGCCGGGGCTCTTGGCGGGGCCGTCGCTGAGCGGGCCGGTGCCGAAGCGCGGGGTGTCGCCGAAGCCGGGCACCAGCGCGTTGGGATGCGTGGACGTGCCGTCGGCGGGCCGCGGCGCGGCGGGCTGCGGCGGTGGAGGCTGGGGTGCGGCCTGCGGCGGTGCGGTCGGCGGTGCGGTGGGCGGTGCGGTGGGCGGTGCGGGTGGCACGCGCGGCATGTCGACGACGGTCGGGGCGTCCGACCAGGGCGGCGGGGGAGCGGCGGGCCGTTCGGCGGCGACCGGGGCGGGCGCCGGCTCCGGGGCCGGTCCGGGCTCGGGGATCGGCTGGGCCTGCGGGATGGGCGCCGCGTTGTCGGCGGGCGGGGTGACGCCCGGCGGCAGGTAGGCGTCCGGCGTCAGGACGGGCTCGGAGTCGGCCGCCTCGGGCTCGGGAGCCTCCGGCGCGGGCTCAGAGGCGGGCTCGGGCGCGGGCTCGGTCGCCTCGGACTCGGCCGGTGCGGGGTCGGCCGGGGGATCGGGCTCCATGACCGGGATGCCGTCGGGGTCGGTGTCGGGGAACGACGACACGGCGGGCCGGGGCGGCGGCGGGACCGCGCCGCGGGTGTCGACGGTGGGGGCGCCGCGTCCGGCCACCAGCGCGCCGGGGGCCGGTTCCGCCGCCGGGGCCGCGCCGTTCGCGCCGTCCTCGTCCTCCGAGGCCCACCAGGGCTTCTGGAGGGGCGGCAGCGGCAGCGGGAGCGCGGCGTCCTGCTCGGCGGAGGTCTCCTCCGGAGAGGGGGCCTCCGGCGGCGTCGCCTCGCGAGCGTCCGCGCCCGAGCCGCCGAAACTGGGCGGGGCCGGGGAGGACGGGGCGGGCATCGCCCCGTCCTCCCCGGTGCGCTCCCGGGCCTCGTCAGATCCAGACATAGCCAGACAGAGTATTCATACCGCTCATTTTTTGAAGGGTTTGCCTTCGGTTTCCCGATAGGCCAGGGCGAAGCCGAGACCGCTGCCCTTGATCATTTGCTGGCCGAACGCCGAGACCAGCTTGTGCGCGGTGGCCGGGATCTTCTTGCCGTCCGGGCGCTGCACCCAGGTCATCACCAGGTAGTGGCCGCGGACCTCGGCGGTGCCGAGCGCCTCACCGGTGCCGATCTTCTTGGTGATCCCGGTGCCGGGCAGCGGCTGCAGGAACGAGTCCTTGGCGAGCGCGGCGCGCTGGGCGTACTTGGCGTGGTTCTCGGACTTGAGGTTCAGCACCCCGACCGTCCCGACCAGCTTGCCGTCGCCGCGCGCGTAGGTGGCGCGCAGCGTCTGCGTGCAGGCGGCCTTCTTCACCGCGGCGACCAGCTTGGCCCCGGTGACGGTGCCGGTGCAGCCCTTGGTGGCCTTCACGGCGGTCCGCGCGTACTTGACGCCGCCGGAGTCCTTGAACGCCGCCTTGGCGAACACCTCGCCCGGCGTGAGCGGCATCGGGTCGGTCTGGCGGCTCTGCAGCTTGACCGGCTCCAGCTTCGGCTTGGTGGGGCTCGGGGAGGCGGCGGGCTGCTTCGGCTTGGCGCCGTTGTTCGTGGCGGCCGTGCTCTTGGGGCCGGACTTCTTGGGCGGGTCGAAGACCCCGGCCGCGCCCGCGCCGATCCCGGCCAGGATCGCCCCGGCGAGGATCGCGCCGCCGATCACCAGCGGCAGGTTGCGTCCCCTCCTGGAACCGCCCTCGTCGGCGAGCGGCCCGTGGCCGCCGGGCCCGCCGGGTCCGTCGCCGAAGGACGCGTGGTGGTCGCCCTGGGGAGGTGGGCCGAACGAGGGCCCCTGCTGGCCGAACTGCCCCTGGCCGAACTGCTCCTGCCCGAACTGCCCCTGCCCGAAGGCGGGCTGCTGCGCCCCGAAGGAGTCCCGGCCGAAGGCGTCCTGGCCCGGAGCCCCCTGGCCGAACGACTCCTGCCCGAAGCCGCCGCCGCCCTGCCCGAAGGAGCCGGGGGCGGGCTGCGCCTGCTCGGCGGGCGGCTCGGCGCTCCACGTCCGGCCGGGGTCGCCGTACTGGTCGTTGCCGTACCGGTCGTCGTGGTGCGGGTCGTTGCCGTACTGCTGGTCGAAACCGCCGCCGAATCCACCGGCGTCGTTTCCGGACTCCTGGCCGGTGCCGCGCGGCTCGTGCGACGACGGCTCGGGGAACGCGCCGCCGGATCTGCCTTTATCGCCCGGGTAACCCATGGTTCTGGACCCTACCGTTCCTTCCTCAGGGCTCTGGACCGCCGGAACATCCACCATGACAGGGGGACGAACCGGGCGTCGGAGTTTCGCGGAAGGTCACATCCCGTTCGTCCGGTCAGGCGGCGCGGTCGTCACTTCCAGCCGAAGTTCTGCGTCCACAGCGGGCCGCCGTTCCCGCCGGCCATGCCGACGCCGATGGCGCGCAGCTTGCAGTTGAGGATGTTGGCGCGGTGGCCGGGGCTGTTCATCCAGCCCTTCATCACGGCGGCGGCGGTCGGGTAGCCCTTGGCGATGTTCTCGGCGCCGGGGCTGGGGTAACCGGCCTTCTCCATGCGGGCCCACGGGCTGGCGCCGTTGCGGGAGGTGTGGCTGAAGTAGTTGTTGGCCGCCATGTCGGCCGAGTGCCGGCGCGCCGAGAGGACCAGGCGGTTGTCGGCGCGCAGCGCGGGGCAGCCGGCCTTGGCGCGCTCCTTGTTGGTGAGCGTCACCACGGCGGCCTCGGAGGCGTTCATGCCGCCGGTCGGGACCGTGGGCGTCTTCGGCTTCGAGGGCCGGGTGGAACGCGTCGGGGCCGGGGTGGGCTTGCGCGTGGGCTGCGTGCGGACCGCCTTGGGCGACCTGCCGGTCGTCGGCCGCTTGGTCGGCGTGCCCGTCGGCCGGGGGGAGCCGGTCGGCGTCTCCTGCGGGACCTGCTCGACCGTCTCGGTGGGGCTGGAGGAGGCGGTGGGGCCGCCCGTCGCGGTGGAGCGGGTCTCCGGCTCCGACAGCGCCAGCCGGCCGATGCCGACGCCCGCGCCGATGACCAGCACGCCCCCGGCGGCCAGCGCCAGGACGAGGGGGGACCGGCGACGGCGCGACGGCCCCTCGGGGCCGGGGCCGAACGGCTCGGAACCGGGGCCGAGCGGCTCGGACCCGGCGGCGGAGCCGAGGCGGCGGGGCGCCGGACGGCGGGACGGGGATCGGCGGGGAGCGGACAACGTGACCTCCGGAGGTGGGGCCAGCCCGGTGGCTGGGGTTCCGGTCGGCACCGCACCATACCTGCACAAGATCCCACAAGTGGGGCAAAATCCCGTAATCCCAGGTCACCGGGGACGCTCCGGCGGACTTCCGCCCCGCCGGGCACGGGCATCGGGCCGCGTGAGGCATACTGTGAGGTGGCTGGGAGACTGTCACAACGTTCCGCTTTTGACCCGCGCACGCGTGCCTGGGTATCCTGCGGGTTTGTTGTATGCGATGACGCCTGCCCTGTGGGCGGCGCGTCGCAGGCTATGTGATCGGTGTGCCTGGATCCGCTGACTCGGCGGCTCCGGCCCCGGCCTCCCGGAGCGCCAGGTCGGACCAGGCTCTGATCGGCGCGAACAGGAATCCGCTGAGTCGACAAGAAACGAAGGCCAACCACCGTGCGCACGTACACCCCTAAGCCCGCTGACGTACAGCGTCAGTGGTACGTCATCGACGCGACCGATGTCGTGCTGGGCCGGCTCGCCAGTCAGGTCGCGCAGTTGCTGCGGGGTAAGCACAAGCCGATCTACGCGCCCCACCTCGACACCGGTGACTTCGTGATCGTCATCAACGCCGACAAGGTGGCGCTGTCCGGCAACAAGCTGGAGCAGAAGCGCGCTTACCGCCACAGCGGCTACCCGGGCGGTCTCCGTTCGGTGGCCTACAGCGACCTGCTGGCCAAGAACCCCGAGCGCGCGGTCGAGAAGGCGATCAAGGGCATGCTGCCCAAGAACTCCCTCGGCCGGAAGATGTTCGGCAAGGTGAAGGTCTACGCCGGTCCCGAGCACCCGCACGCGGCCCAGAAGCCCGTGCCGTTCGAGATCACGCAGATCAGCCAGGTCAAGAAGTAAGACCGCCCGTACGGATCCCCGTACGTCGCGGCAAGCCGTGCCGATCGGCACGCATCCGAAACAGTGGCCGCCGGGGTGCCCGCAGACGCGGGTCCGCCTCCCTGGCTAGAAGACCCTCTGAGGAGAACCGTGGACGAGTCCACCGGCACCGAGACGCCCGAGGGCGTCGAGTTCGACTCGTACGAGGACGCGCCGTCCGAGTACAGCACCGAGACCCCCGAGACCGCCGGCGAGGGCCTCCTGGGCCAGCCGGTCGCCACCGGCCCCGCGGCCGGCACCGGCCGCCGCAAGCAGGCCATCGCGCGGGTCCGCATCGTCCCGGGCTCCGGCCAGTGGACCATCAACGGCCGCACGCTGGACCAGTACTTCCCGAACAAGGTCCACCAGCAGATCGTGAACGAGCCGTTCGTCCTGCTCGGCCTGGAGAACCAGTTCGACGTCATGGTCCGCGTCGGCGGCGGCGGCGTCACCGGCCAGGCCGGCGCCCTGCGCCTGGGCATCTCCCGCGCCCTGCAGACCGCCAACCCCGAGCACCGCCCCGCGCTGAAGAAGGCGGGCTTCCTGACCCGCGACGCGCGCGTGCCCGAGCGGAAGAAGGCCGGTCTCAAGAAGGCCCGCAAGGCGCCGCAGTACAGCAAGCGTTAATCACCACGGTACGAGCCGTCGCATCCCCGGACTTTCCCGCGGCCGACCCGATACGGTCGGCGGCACGAGGATGCGGCGGCTCGTCCGCTTCTTCACGGCTTTCGCGCACTAGATTCGACCGCGTGGAGCGTTCCGGGGGCTCACAGGCCTCCGACGCGTCCCCGCGGTCTTTCGCTTTCTCCGGGAGTTGAACTGTGGGTCGTCTGTTCGGAACCGATGGCGTACGCGGGCTGGCCAACCGTGACCTGACCGCGCCGCTGGCGATGAACCTGTCGGTCGCCGCCGCGCGGGTGCTGGGCGAGGCCGGGGCGTTCGAGGGGCACCGGCCGGTGGCGGTGGTGGGCCGCGATCCGCGCGCCTCCGGCGAGTTCCTGGAGGCCGCCGTGGTGGCGGGCCTGGCCAGCGCCGGGGTGGACGTGCTGCGGCTGGGCGTGCTGCCCACGCCCGCCGTCGCGTTCCTCACGCACGCGCTGGACGCCGACCTCGGCGTGATGCTGTCGGCGTCGCACAACCCGGCGCCCGACAACGGCATCAAGTTCTTCGACCGCAGCGGCCACAAGCTGCCCGACGAGATCGAGGACCGCGTCGAGGCCGCGCTGGGCACCGACTGGGAGCCGCCGACCGGGTCGGGCGTGGGACGCGTCCGCGAGGCGCACGGCGCGGTGGAGCAGTACGTCGCGCACCTGCTGTCGACGCTGCCGGTGTCGCTGGACGGCCTGAAGGTCGTGGTCGACTGCGCCAACGGCGCCTCCTACGAGGTGGCCCCCGAGGTGCTGCGCCGCGCCGGGGCCGAGGTGATCACCATCGGGGCGGCCCCCGACGGCCTGAACATCAACGCCGGGGTCGGCTCCACCCATCTGGACGCGCTGAAGCGGGCGGTCCGGGAGAACGGCGCGGACGCGGGCATCGCCAACGACGGCGACGCCGACCGCTGCCTGGCCGTCACCGCCACCGGCGAGGAGGTCGACGGCGACCAGATCATGGCGATCCTGGCCACCGAGCTGCGCGAGGCCGGGAAGCTGGCGGGCGACACGGTCGTGGCGACGGTGATGTCCAACCTCGGCTTCAAGATCGCGATGCGGGACGCGGGGCTGACCGTCATCGAGACCGCCGTGGGCGACCGCTACGTGCTGGAGGTGATGCGGGAGCGCGGCTTCAACCTCGGCGGCGAGCAGTCCGGCCACGTGATCATGCTGGACCACGCCACCACCGGCGACGGCGTGCTGACCGGCCTGCACCTGCTGGCCGCGATCGCCCGCCGCAAGCGCCCGCTGGACGAGCTGGCCAAGGTGATGACCCGCCTCCCGCAGGTCCTGGTGAACGTCAAGGGCGTCGACAAGTCCCGGGCCAGGACCTCGCCGGAGCTGACCGCCGCCGTGGCCGAGGCCGAGGCCGAGCTGGGCGACACCGGCCGTGTCCTGATCCGGCCGTCCGGCACCGAGCCGATGGTCCGGGTGATGGTGGAGGCCGCGACCCACGACCAGGCGACGGCCGTGGCCGAGCGCCTCGCCGGGGTCGTCCGCACGGCCCTTTCCTGACCGGTCTCCCGAGCGGACGCGCGAGCCCCGTTCCGTCCGGAGCGGGGCTCGCGCGCTATTCGGTGATCTCCAGCTTGCCGACCTTCAGGTGCTTGATCTCCACGGTCCCGGCCTCGAGGTGCTCGACGATCGCCCGCTTGACCACCAGCTTCCCGATGGCCACGGCCCCGATCGCGAGCGCGCCCAGGGCCATGGAGCCCATCGCCAGCGACCCGAACGCGTTGCCCAGCCGCAGCGAGAACCCGGTGGCCTCCGCCCCGGTCACCTCCGCCCCGGTGGCGCGGGCGCCCACGCCCCGCTCGGCCCGCACGCGCGGCAGCGCCTCCTTGCCCTTCTCGGCGCCGTCCTTCTCGGCGCCGTCGCGCTGTCCGTCCGGCGAGGGGCCCTGCTGGTTCGATTCGGTGCTCATGGGCTCAGACTACGCAGCGGTGCGCAGCCGGGGCGCGAGGCGTTCCAACTGGTCGACGGCCCCGGTCAGGTCGCCGGCCAGCGGGTGGAGGAGCACGTGGTCGGCCCCGGCGTCCAGGTGGTCGCGCAGCCGCCGGGCGACGGCGTCCTCGTCTCCCCAGGCGAGGAGGGCGTCCACGAGCCGGTCGCTGCGCTCGCCCGCCAGGTCGGCGTCGCCGTAGCCGAGCCTGCGGTAGTTGGCGGTGTAGGGGCTCCCGGCCGTGCCGGCGGAGCGCATGATCACGCGTAGTGCCTCGCGGGCGCTCCCGGGGTCCTCGTCGAGGACGAGGGCCTGGTGCGGGACCAGCAGCGGCCCGGGCCCCAGCGCCTCGCGGGCGATCCGGGTGTGCTCGACCGGCTGGAGGAAGGGGTGCGCGCCGTCGGTGCTCTCCCGGGCCAGGCCGAGCGCCTTCGGCCCGAGGGCGGCCAGGACGCGCGGGTACCCCACCTCGGGCAGGATCGTCGCGGCGGCCCGGTCCATGGCCGCCAGGTAGTCCCGCAGGGCGGCGAGCGGGCGCGGCCCGCCCTGGCCGCCCAGCCCGAGGACCAGCCGTCCCGGGTACGCCTCGGCGAGCGCGGCCGCGCCGCCGTGCGCCGCGTCCGGGGAGCGCTGGGTGACGTTGGCGATGCCCGCCCCGGCGACGAGCCGTTCGGTGGCGGCCAGCAGGACGCCGAGCTGGGTGAGGATCTCCCGGCTGCTGATCGGATGGCCCGCCGGGGTCTCCCCGGTCCAGAAGGACCCGTAGCCGAGCGCCTCGATCCGCGCGAACTGCTCGCGCTGCACGGCCACGGGCGTGGCCAGCAGGGTCGCCGGGGCGATCCACACGCCGAACCGCCCCAGCCGCCGCCGTACCTCCGTCAGGGACATCGTCCCGCCTCTCCACGACATAAGCGGAGGAAGCCTCCGCTTGGATGTCCGCTACGATACGGAGGCAGTCTCCGGTTGGCAACCCCGAGGAGGATCGTGCGAGCCGACGCGCGGCGCAACCGCGAACGCATCCTGGCCGAGGCGCGGACCGCCCTGGTCGAACGCGGCATCGACGCCTCACTGGAGGAGGTCGCCGCCCGCGCCAGCGTGGGCATCGGCACCCTGTACCGGCACTTCCCCAGGCGGGAGGACCTGCTGGAGGAACTGCTGCGCGAACGCTTCGACGCCGTCGCCGCCCTCGGCCGCGAACTGCTCGACGACCCGTCCGCCCGGGACGCGCTGACCGCGTGGGTACGGGCGTTCGCGGAGATGAACACCACCTACCGCGGGCTGACCGACGTCCTGATCACGACGCTGCGCGACGAGACCTCGGCCCTGCACGCCTCCTGCGAGGCCATGCGCGCGGCGGGGACGGCCCTGCTGCTGCGCGCCCGGGAGGCCGGTCAGGTGCGCGCCGACCTCGAACCGACCGAGCTCCTGGTGCTCGTCTCCGGGGTCACCTGGGCGCACGAGAAGACGGCCGGGCAGGTGCCGCACCGCCTCGACCGTCTGCTGGGACTGCTGTTCGAGGGGCTCAGCAGCGGCTGAGGAAGTCCTGCAGGGCGGAGTGGTCGGCGCGGGTCACCGGCAGGCCGTACTCGTCGGCGACCGCGACGTACCGCACCGCGTAGGCGCACTGGTAGCTCTGCTGCGGCTTCCACTCGCCGGGGCCCTTGTCGCTCTTCTGGCGGTTCGGGACGCCCCACACGGCCAGCAGGTTGTCCAGGTCGTTGGCGAACCGCTCGCGCTGGTCCCCGCTCCAGCGGGAGGCTCCCATCCGCCAGGCCAGCGCGAGCGGGTAGACGTGGTCGATCTGCACCTCGGCCGCCCTGGTCTTGGTGAAGTCGATCCGCTTGCCGCTGTAGGGGTCGTCCAGCACGCCCGACACGATGTCGCAGCGGCCCTTGCGCTGCGTCTGCCTCAGGTCGCGGGCGAGCACGTCGTTGCGCTGGCCGCAGCCGTTGCGGTCGACGTCCTTCCACCGGGCGCCGAACTTCTCGCGCTCGTACCCCGTGCGGCTCCCCTCGGCCGCGATCCGCAGCCCGGACAGGTCCCGCCGCGCCTCGGCGACCGCCTTCGGCTCGGGCTTGCGCTCCGGGACGCCGGCCGTCCCGGTGTCCTGCTTCTGCCCGTCGCAGGCCCCCAGGAACGCCACACCCGCCAACGCGACCGCCACGGCGCCCGCGCGCCGTCCGGCCGAGTCCGCCCACCTCATCTGTCACCCTCCCTGCCCAGAAGACCCTATGCCCGGACTGGGGGGATTAATCGCGCCCGGAGGGTCGTCCCCGGGCGCGACCGCCGGTGCGGCACGATGAGACCGTGCTGCACCTGAGAACGATCGTCCCCACGGATCGTACGGACGCGGTCTGCCGACTGCTCGCCGACGCACCCGGCGTGACCAACGTCGTGGTGCTGCCGGGCGCCGCCCGCGCCCCCGCCGGGGACGTCGTCATGGCCGACGTCGCCCGCGAGGCGGTGAACGAGGTGATCGACGAGCTCAAGGGGATGGGCCTGCGCCGCGACGGGGCGATCACCCTGGAGCACATCGACCTGTCGCTGTCGGACCACTCCGACCGCGCCGAGCGCGACGCCCCCGGCTACGACGACGACGCGGTCGTCTGGGAGGAGCTCGACGAGCGCACCGCCGACGACGCGCGGCTGTCCTGGGCGTTCCTGGCGTTCCTGGCCATCGCCACCCAGCTGGCCGCGATCGCGGCGCTGACCGACTCCACGATCCTGGTGGTCGGCGCGATGGTGGTCGGCCCGGAGTTCGGCGCGGTCGCGGCGATCTGCTACGGGCTGCTGCGGCGGCGGCCGCGGCGGGTCGGCGTGGCGCTGCGCACGCTGGTGGTGGGGTTCCTGGTGGCGATCGCGGTGACGTACGTGTGCGCGCTGGTCAGCCGCTGGATCGGGGTGATCGAGCTGGACCGGCTGCCGGGCGAGCGGCCCAACACCGCGTTCATCTACAGCCCGGACCGGTGGTCGTTCATCGTGGCGCTGCTGGCGGGCGCGGCCGGGGTGCTGTCGATGACGGCGGGCAAGTCGGCGGCGCTGGTCGGGGTGTTCATCTCGGTCACCACCGTCCCGGCCGCCGGGAACCTGGCGGTCGCGCTGGCCCTGAAGCACCGCAGCGAGATCGACGGCTCGCTGCTCCAGCTCGGCGTCAACCTCGCCGGGATGGTCATCGCGGGGACGGTCGTGCTGCTGCTGCAACGCGCCGTGTGGGCGGCGGTGCTGCGCGGCCGCCGCCGCCGGGCCGCCCGCGCCGGGACCTGAGCCCGCCGCGGATCCGGACCCACCCCCCTTGAGAGGGAGACGGGTCAGCCGTATGGCCGATGCCCGGACCGCCGTCAGGCACTAGGTTCGGACGCATGCCGATCATCGCTGCCCAGGGGCTGACGATGAGGTTCCCCGGCGTCACCGCGCTGGACGACCTCACCGTCGCCGTCGAACCGGGCGTCACCGGGCTGGTCGGGGCCAACGGCGCGGGCAAGTCCACCCTCATCAAGATCCTGCTGGGGCTGCTGCCGCCGACCTCCGGCACCGCGCAGGTCCTCGGCCTGGACATCGCCCGCGACGGGGCGCGCATCCGGGAACGCGTCGGTTTCATGCCCGAGTACGAGGCGCTGCCGCCGGACGTGTCGGCCACCGAGTTCGTGGTCCACATGGCGCGCATGTCGGGCCTGCCGCCCACCGCCGCCCGCGAACGCGCCGCCGACACGCTGCGGCACGTCGGGCTGTACGAGGAGCGGTACCGGCCGATCGGCGGCTACTCCACCGGCATGCGCCAGCGCGTCAAGCTCGCCCAGGCGCTCGTCCACGACCCGCAGCTGGTGTTCCTGGACGAGCCGACCAACGGCCTTGACCCGGCGGGCCGCGACGACATGCTCGGCCTGATCCGCCGGATCGGCGCCGAGTTCGGCATCAGCGTGCTGGTCACCTCGCACCTGCTGGGCGAGCTGGAACGCGTCTGCGACCACGTCGTCATCATCGACGGCGGCAGGCTGCTGCGCTCCCAGGCCGTGGAGGCCTACACCGCCGCCAGCGGCTCCCTGGTCGTGGAGGTCGAGGAGGGCCGCGACCGGCTCGGGCAGCACCTGTACGACCAGGGCGTGGCGGTGCGCCCCGAGGGCCGCCTGCTGGTGGTCGACATCGCGGACGAGGGGACCTACGACCGCATCCGCGACGGCGTGGCCGACCTGGGGCTGCGGCTGGTCCGGCTGGAGCAGCGCCGCCACCACATCGAGGAGGTCTTCGCCGTGGGGTCCGAACAGCCGCACCCGGTTCCGCAGGGGGCTCCCCGATGACCGTCAGCACCATCCACGACATCGGCTACCGGCACTACGAGGGCCGCCGCCTCGGCCGCGGCTACGTGCTGCGCTCGCTGTTCGTGCACAACCTGCGCGCCGCGTACGGCCTGGGCCGCCCGGCCCGCGCGAAGGTCATGCCGTTCCTGCTGCTGGCGGTCATGATGCTGCCCTCCGTGGGCAGCGTCGCGGCGGTCGCGATCACCAAGGAGCCGCGCGGGCTGATCCCGTACGCCGCCTACGCCAACATCCTCCAGGTCGTCATCGCGATCTTCCTGGCGACGCAGGCGCCGGTGCTGGCCTCCCGCGAGCTGCGCTTCCACGTGGTCCCGCTGTACTTCTCCCGCCCGGTCGGGCACCTGGACTTCGTGCTGGCCAAGCTCGCGGCGATGACGACGGCGCTGCTGGCGCTGCTCACCCTGCCGGTCACGCTGCTGTACGTCGGCGGGCTGGTCACCAAGGTCCCCGACTCCGGCGAGCACCTGGTCCGGTACCTGACGGCGCTGGTCGGCTGCGCGCTGTTCGCGGTGGTGCTGGCCTCGATCGGGCTGGTGGTGTCGGCGTTCACGCCGCGCCGCGGCTTCGGCGTCGCCGCCGTGATCGCGGTCTACATGCTGAGCAGCGCGTTCGTGGTGATCGTGCAGGGGCTGGCGGAGATGCGGACGAACTTCACCCTCGCCGGGTGGGTCGGGCTGCTGACGCCGTTCAACCTGGTGGACATCGTCCAGGTCCGGCTGCTGGGGGCCCCGAGGTCGTCGGCGGCGATGCCGGAGGGCACGCTCGCGGGCATGGTCGCGCTGGCGGTGTGCGCCGCGCTCGTCGCCGGGTCCACCGCCGTCCTGTACGCCCGGTTCCGGAAGGCGGGGCTCTCATGAGCGTGCTGACGTTGGAGAACGTGTCGCGCTGGTACGGCAACGTCGTCGCCGTCAACGGCGTCTCCATGACCATCGGCCCCGGCGTCACCGGCCTGCTCGGCCCCAACGGCGCGGGCAAGTCCACCCTCATCCACATGATGGGCGGCTTCCTGGAGCCCTCGGCCGGGTCCGTCACCCTCGACGGCACGCCGATCTGGCGCAACCCCGACGTCTACCGGCGCCTCGGCCTGGTCCCCGAACGCGAGAGCGCCTACGACTTCCTCACCGGCCGCCAGTTCATCCTGGCGATGGCCAAGCTGCACAAGCTGCCCGACCCCGGTGCCGCCGCGCGGCGGGCCATCGACCGGGTGGAGATGGAGTACGCCGCCGACCGGCAGATCGGCAACTACTCCAAGGGCATGAAGCAGCGCATCAAGATGGCCTCGGCGCTGGTCCACGACCCGCCGGTGCTGCTGCTGGACGAGCCGTTCAACGGCATGGACCCGCGCCAGCGGCTCCAGCTCATGGACCTGATCCGGAAGATGGCCGCCGAGGGCCGCACGATCCTGTTCTCCTCGCACATCCTGGAGGAGGTGGAGCGGCTCGCCGGGCAGATCGAGGTGATCGTCGCCGGGCGGCACGCGGCCTCGGGGGACTTCCGGGAGATCCGGCGGCTGATGACCGACCGGCCGCACCGGTTCCTGGTGCGGTCCGGCGACGACCGGGCCCTCGCCGCGGCGATCATCGCGGACGGCTCGGCGCGCAGCGTCCACCTCACCCCCAAGGGCCTGGAGATCGAGGCGACGGACTTCCAGCGGTTCACCTGGCTGCTGCCGCGGCTGGCGCGGGACGCGGGCATCCGGCTGTGGGAGGTCTCCCCGTCCGACGAGTCCCTGGAAAGCGTCTTCTCCTACCTGGTAGCGCGGTGATCAGCACATGAATCCGACGATCGCGATGATCACGTTCCGGGCGATGCTGGGCCGCCGCCGCGCCCTGCTGCTGTTCGGGCTGCCGCTGGTGCTGCTGGCGATGGCCGCCGCGCTGCGGTTCACCGACCTCGCCGACCTGGACACCACCGCGACGATCCTGCAGCGCTTCGGCATCGCCACGCTGCTGCCGCTGCTGGCGCTGATCGCCGGGACGGGCGTGATCGGCCCGGAGATCGACGACGGCCAGATCATGTACGTGCTGACCAAGCCGATCCCGCGCCAGGTGATCGTGCTGACGAAGCTCGTGGTGGCGATCGTGCTGGTCACGCTGTTCGCGACGGTCCCGACGCTGGTGGCGGGCCTGCTGATGTCGGGGATGACGGCGCAGCTGGCCCCGGCGTTCGCGGCCGGGGTGCTGGTCGGCGGGATCGCCTACAGCGCGCTGTTCGTGGCCCTGGCGGTCGTCAGCCGCAACGCCGTCACGATCGGCCTGCTGTACGCGCTGGTCTGGGAGAGCCTGCTCGGCAACTTCGCCCCCGGCGCCCGCTCGGCGTCGGTCCAGCAGTGGGCGCTGTCGGTGACCGACGCCCTGACCGACGCGTCGGTGGTCCGCTCCACGGTGGACCTGCCGCTGGCGGCCGCGCTGCTGGCCCTGGTCACCGCCGCCGGAACGGCCCTGGCGGTGGTCCGCCTGCGCTCGCTGACCGTCGCCAGCGCCGAGTGACCCGTCAGGACGGGGTGATCGTCGTGCGGGTGCCGGCGGGCTCCTCGGCCACCACCCAGACCAGCGGCAGGTAGGTCGCCGGGAGCGGGGGCGTGCGGCGGGCCGGCCCCCGGACGTGCAGGAACGGGCGCGGGCCCCGCGCCTGGTGGTCGCCCAGCTCGCCCGCCGTCCGCAGCGTCGTCACACCCGGGCCCGCGGCGGCCACCAGGTGCCAGCGGTCCTTCGCGAGCCACCAGACCGCGGCGGCCATGCCGGACTCCCCGGTGGAGTAGTCGCTGTTGGTGCCGCCCCGCTGGGTCAGGGTGCGGCCGGTGGGGGACAGCAGGACGGCCGAGCCCGGGGCGTTCCAGGGCGACTCGGTGTCCACGACCGTCAGCGACGCCGGGCCGCCCCCGTCGGGGAGCTCACCGGTCCACAGGCGGCCGACGCGCAGGTCGCCGGAGTCCGACAGGGACGCCGCGCCCTGGCAGGCGACGGCGTGGGACGCGATGTTCTGGAAGCGCTCGTCGCCGGCCGCCGCGCCCCGGAACCACACGCGGGGGGCCGCCGCGTCCGGGTTGTGGCTGGCGAACTGCAGGACCCGGCGCGGCCAGCCGCCCGCCACGGGCCGGTGCGTCATGCGGAACAGCAGGTAGTTCTGGCAGCGCGGCGTGAACCAGCGCCACTCCACCGGGTCGGTCAGGCCGTCGCGGACCGCCAGCGGCCGCCACTGCGGGGCCGCGCCGGGCACCGCCAGGGACGGGTCCATCAGCCACGGCGGGAGCAGGTAGCGCCAGGTGCCGCCCAGCATGATCAGGCCGCCGAAGTCGGAGTCGAGGCGGCGGACGCTCTCCACGCCGCGCGACAGCCGCCGTTCGAAGTACTGGGCGACCATCGGGGTGTCGCGGTAGCCGGGGGAGTCGCGCAGCACCACGACGGTCGCGTCGTCCACCGCGCCCGCGTACAGGACGACGATCGGGCCCGACGGCGGGTCGCGGCGGTGGGCCCGCCAGGCCGCGGCCGCGCGGGACAGCAGCGCGCGGTCGCCGCGCGACCCGCCCCGCGTCGGCCACTGCGCCAGCGTCGGCGTGGCCGTCCGCTGCCAGTCCGTGTCGTCCACCAGCAGCGGGACCTCGCCGCCGTCCCGGGCCCAGGGGCGGACCACCAGCGCGGCCGCCACGACCGGGACCAGCAGGACCGCGGCCCAGGGCCGGGGCGGGCGCGGGGGCGGGCGCAGGCGCACCAGCATCGGGTCGAACGCCCGCAGCTCGGCCCGCTGGGCGGCGGCGTCCAGCCGCGTCGCCAGGTCCATCGCCGTCGCCGTGCGGTCCACGTCCCAGGCGCTCACCATCAGGTGCTCCGACACCTCGGCCGCCGCCTCCGGGGACGTCAGGCCCTCGACGCGGTGCAGGACGTAGACCAGGCGCTCGTGCGGGGAGAGCGCCCGCAGCGCGAGCCGGGCCGGGCCCGGCGGCAGCGGGTCGGGGCGGAACAGCAGCCGGTGCGGACGCAGCCGGGGGCGGGACGGCGACGCCAGGAGGACGGCCGCCAGCCGCGCGCGGAGCCGGGGATAGGGGGCGCCGGGTCGCACCGACCGCACCGCCCGCCGCGCCCGCGCCAGCACCACGTCCGGCGGGCCGCCGTCGTCCAGGGCCAGGTACGCCACCCGCAGCAGGTCGGCATACCGCTCCCGGAACGCCGCCGACCGCATGCCTCCATTGTGCTCAGATCCGGCGCAACCGCACCCGCCGGACGCTGTGGTCCTGGCCCTTGTGCAGCACCAGCGTGGCGCGGGCGCGGGTCGGCAGGATGTTGGAGACCAGGTTGATCTCGTTGATGTCGCGCCACACCCGCTGGGCGAACGCCGCCGCCTCGTCCTGGTCGAGCTTGGAGTACCGGTGGAAGTAGGAGCGCGGGTCGGCGAACGCCGTGCGGCGCAGCGCGAACAGCCGTTCCACGTACCACTGCCGGATGTGCTCGACGCGGGCGTCCACGTAGATCGAGAAGTCGAAGAAGTCGGAGACCCCGAGCGACCCCGCGGGCGGGGCCTGCAACACGTTCAGCCCCTCGACGATCAGGATGTCGGGCCGCTTCACCGTCTGCCGGACGTCGGGCAGGATGTCGTACTCCAGGTGGGAGTAGACCGGGATCGGCATCTCCTCGGCGCCCGACTTGATCGATGAGACGAACCTCACCAGCGCCCGCCGGTCGTAGGACTCGGGGAACCCCTTGCGGTCCATCAGGCCGCGCTCCTGGAGCACGGCGTTGGGGTACAGGAAGCTGTCGGTCGTCACCAGCTCGACGCTGGGGTGCTCGGGCCAGCGCGCCAGCAGCGTCCGCAGCAGCCGCGAGGTGGTGGACTTGCCGACCGCGACGCTGCCCGCGACCCCGATGATGAACGGCGTCGGCTGCACCGGCCCGCCCAGGAAGCCGCTCACCGTGTCGCGCAGGCCCCCGTCCGACAGGAAGAACAGGTTCAGCAGCCGCGACAGCGGCAGGTAGACCTCCTCGACCTCGGTGATGTCGATCGGGTCCTTCAGGCCGCGCAGCGCGTCCAGCTCGTCGGGGGTGAGCGGCAGCGGAGTGTTGGCGCGCAGCGCCCGCCAGGCGTCGCGGGAGAGTTCCACGTAGGGGCTCGGCACGCTGTCCCATCCGCTCGTCATGCACTGAACATTAACCACCCGTGCAGGTGGCGCTCGGTGTTTTCACCGGCGGTACACGGTATAGCCATGGCGATGAGGCCGCTGCAGGTAGGTCAGCACGTCCGACAGCCAATAGGCTGCACGCCATGTGCGGAATCGTGGGTTACGTCGGCACCAGGCCGGCGCTTGACGTCGTGGTCGAGGGACTGGCGCGGCTGGAGTACCGCGGGTACGACTCGGCCGGTGTGGCGGTCCTGGCCGACGGTGAGTCGGACGAGCGGGAGCTGGTCACCGCCAAGCGCGCCGGGAAACTGGTGAACCTGCGCAACGCCCTGGACGAGACGCCGCCGCCCGCCGGGACGCTCGGCATGGGCCACACGCGGTGGGCGACGCACGGCGCGCCCAACGACCGCAACGCCCACCCCCACCTGGACTGCTCGGGCAAGGTCGCCGTCATCCACAACGGCATCATCGAGAACTTCGCCGCGCTGCGCGCCGAGCTGGAGGAGAACGGCCACAAGCTCGTCTCCGACACCGACACCGAGGCCGTCGCCCACCTGCTGGAGGACGAGCTGCGCGACGGCGGCACCCTGGCCGACGCGATGCGCCGCGTGTGCGGCCGGCTGGAGGGCGCGTTCACCCTGGTCGCCGTGCACACCGGCGACCCGGACCTGGTGGTCGGCGCGCGCCGCAACTCCCCGCTGGTCGTCGGGGTCGGCGACGGCGAGAACTTCCTGGCCAGCGACGTGGCGGCGTTCATCGCCCACACCCGCGACGCGATCGAGCTGGGCCAGGACCAGGTCGTGGAGCTGCGCGCGTCCGGGGTGACCGTCACCGACTTCGAGGGCCGCCCGGCGGAGGTGAAGGAGTACCACGTCGACTGGGACGTGTCGGCCGCGGAGAAGGGCGGCTACGACTACTTCATGCTCAAGGAGATCGCCGAGCAGCCGCGCGCCGTCGCCGACACGCTGCTGGGCCGCATCGCCGCCGACGGCCGCCTGGTCCTGGACGAGATGCGCATCACCGACCAGGAGCTGCGCGAGGTCGACAAGATCATCATCGTGGCGTGCGGCACCTCCTACCACGCCGGGCTGATCGCCAAGTACGCCCTCGAACACTGGGCCGGGCTGCCCTGCGAGGTGGAGCTGGCCAGCGAGTTCCGCTACCGCGACCCGATCCTGTCGCGCTCCACGCTGGTGATCGCGATCTCCCAGTCGGGCGAGACGATGGACGCGCTGATGGCCGTCCGGCACGCCCGCGAGCAGCACGCCAAGCTGCTGGGCATCTGCAACGTCAACGGCTCCACCCTGCCCCGCGAGTGCGACGGCGTGCTCTACACCCACGCCGGGCCCGAGGTCGCGGTGGCGTCCACCAAGGCGTTCCTCACCCAGCTCGTCGCCGTCTACCTGATCGCCCTCTACATCGCGCAGGTGCGCGGCACCAAGTGGGGCGACGAGGTGTTCGCGATGATCCAGCTCCTGGCGCAGATGCCGGAGAAGGTGGAGAAGGTCCTGGAGACCATGGAGCCGGTGCGCGAGCTGGCCCGGTCCCTGGCGAACGAGCGCAGCGTGCTGTTCCTGGGCCGCCACGTGGGCTTCCCCGTGGCGCTGGAGGGCGCGCTCAAGCTCAAGGAGCTGGCCTACATGCACGCCGAGGGCTTCGCGGCGGGCGAGCTCAAGCACGGCCCGATCGCGCTGATCGAGGAGGGCCTGCCGGTGATCGTGGTGGTGCCGCCGCGCGCCCGCGCCGTGCTGCACGACAAGATCGTCTCCAACATCCAGGAGATCCGCGCCCGCGGCGCCCGCACCATCGTGATCGCCGAGGAGGGCGACGAGACGGTGGAGCCGTTCGCCGACACGCTGATCCGCGTCCCGGCCGTGCCGACGCTGTTCCAGCCGCTGGTGACGACCGTCCCGCTCCAGGTGTTCGCGTGCGAGCTGGCCACCGCCAAGGGCCACGACGTGGACCAGCCGCGGAACCTCGCCAAGTCCGTCACCGTCGAATGACCGCGATGCGATAGCGGAATGGCGGATTCGCCGGAACCACCCGCCACCTCCCGAGCGTCGTACCGGAGAGCCGGTGCGGGAGGTGGCGGGTGGACGCTTACTACGGCGACGCTGAGCATCACGACGGCGGGTCCGGGCACGGGATCGAGGCGTCCGGCGTCACGCGCGCGTTCGGCACCGTCCCCGCGCTCCAGGGCGTCGATCTCACCGTGCCCTACGGCCAGGTCACCGCGCTGGTCGGGCCGAACGGCGCGGGCAAGACCACACTGCTGCTGATCCTGGCGACGCTGCTGGCCCCCGACGCGGGCCGGGTCACCGTCGCCGGGCACGACCTGGCCGCCCACCCCGAGCGGGCGCGCACCGCGATCGGCTGGATGCCCGACCAGTTCGGGGTGTACGACCAGCTCACCGTGGACGAGTACCTGGCGTTCTTCGCCGACGCCTACCGGCTGCCGCCCGCCGAGAAGTCCCGCCGCATCCGCGCGCTGCTGGCGCTGGTGCACCTCGACGAGTACCTCGGACGGCCCGTGCACGTGCTGTCGCGCGGGCAGAAGCAGCGGCTCGGCGTCGCCCGCGCCCTGATCCACCGGCCGCGCGTGCTGCTGCTGGACGAGCCCGCCTCCGGCCTGGACCCCCGGTCCCGCGTGGAGCTGCGCGACCTGCTGCGCTCGCTGGCCGCCGACGGCGTCGCGGTGCTGGTGTCCAGCCACGTCCTCAGCGAGCTGGAGGAGATCGCCGACCGGGTGGTGCTGGTGGACCGGGGCCGCACCGTCGGCGCGCACGCCGTCGCCGACCTGGCCGGGACCGGTCGCGTCCGCTGGCGGGTGCGCGCCCTGGACCCCGACGCCCTGGACGCGGCGTTGGCGGGACGGCCCGACGCCGGCGAGGTGGTCCGGCTGCCCGCGGGGGCGGAGGTGGGGCCGTTGACCGAGCCGGAGGCGGCGCGGATGCTGACGGAACTGGTGGGGGCGGGCGTGCCCGTGGTGGGCTTCGGCCCGGCGAGCGGCGCGCTGGAGGCGGCCTACCTGGCGATGACGCAGGACCGCCGCTGAGAGGGGAACGGGGACGCATGATCAGTCCGCACGGAGTCGGCCTGGTGGCCCGGCAGGAGGTCCGCACCCGGCTGCGGACCGGTCGCTGGAAGGCCCTGATGACGGTGTGGTTCCTGACGGTGAACGGCACGGCGCTGTTCTTCCGGCTCGCGCTGGAGGCGAGCATCTCCAGCCGGGACGCGTCGCTGCACATGTTCGGCGGGGTGCTGCTGGGGGTGCTGGTGCTGACGATGCTGGTCACGCCCGCGCTGACGGCCCAGTCGATCAACGGTGACCGGGAGCGCGGCACGCTGGCCGCCCTGCAGATCACCCGGCTGTCGCCCGCCGACATCGCCGTCGGCAAGCTCGCCGCCGCCTGGGGCACCGGCCTGCTGGTGCTGGCGCTGACGCTGCCGTGCGTGGCGCTCCCGGTCCTGGAGGGCGCGGTCGGCGCGGGGCGGGCCGCGGTGACGCTGGCGGTGGTCGCGCTGCTGATCGGCGTCGTGTGCGCGCTGGCGCAGGCGTGGTCGGCGCTGGTGACGCGCAGCATCACCTCGGTGCTGCTGTCGTACCTGACGGTGTTCGCGCTGCTGGTGGGGACGCCGGTGCTGTTCGCGCTGGCGGTGCCGCTGACCTCCGAGAAAGTGACCACCTCCCGCCACTACGCCTACGACCGCGAGCACCCCGACCGGGTGTGGTGGCTGCTGGCCCCCAACCCGGTCGTCGTGCTCGCCGACGCGGCGCCGGAGGTGCCCGCCCGCCGGCTCCCGGTCACCCGGTACGACTCCCGGGGACGGCCGTACACCGAGCTCGTCCGGTACAACCGGCGCACCGACGTGCTCGGCGAGCTGGGCCGGGAGATCCGGGGGCTGCGGGCGGGCGGGGACCGCCGGTCGGGCGACCCGGAGCGGGGCGGCCCGGTGTGGCCCTACGGGCTGGCGTTCAACGTGCTGCTGGCGGGGGGCGCGTTGTGGACGACGGTCCGGCGTCTACGCACTCCGGTCCGGACCCTCCCCTCCGGCGTCCGCCTGGCCTGACCCCGCCCTCACCCGCAGGGCGAACGCTCGCCACTCGGCCAGCCCGAACGCCAGCGCGGGACCGGGGCCCTGCGTCCCGACGGGAACGTTGTCGCGGACGCCGATCGTGCGCGGCCCGAGCCGGGCGACCTCGACGCACGTGTTGGTGGGGCCGCACCGGGTGCTGCGCCGCCACCCGGGGGAGGGCGGGGCGCCGTCGGTGGGCGGCGGGTCCGGGAGCGTGGAGACATTCACGGTCGTCTCGTACGTGGTCATGGGGGTGGGGTGGGGTCGCATACCGCCTCCAGTCGACGCGGTGAGAGGGGCAGTGCCGCCCACAGTCTTCTCCCCGAACCCGCCTAGAAACCGCTTACCGGGAGAAATGTCACCAATACGGTAGGTTCCAGGTTCGATGTCGAAATGGGGGTGAGGTATCGGTCCCGGATCAGCGGCTCGACGGTGCCGTGCGAGAAGCGGCAGATGAAGTCGCGCCGTTTCCCCCGGGCCGACACCGGGATCGGGATCGGGACGTTACCACTTGGTTTTGACAACCTCACGTTTTGGACCGGTCGTGAGGTCCTGCTTTCGCGGCGCAGAGGTCATCACCGTCCACACGGGAAACTCGCGCGCAACGGAGTCACTCGACCGGGGAGGGCGTGGGGAGTTCCGGGTTTCCTGGCCGCTGTCGGCCATCGGTGTCGGGACCCGAAAATGAGAATCTCACGTGCGCCGGGAGTGGAAAAGGGGCGGGCGCCGCGGAGGCGAAAATTTCACGGGAAGTTTACGGGAAGCGCGCATCGAACACGGTGCGCGCTTCCCGTTCGGGCCCCGCGCCGTGGCGGAGCCGGAGCGCCGGTCGTCGGCGTCAGGCGGGCCCGTCCAGCGAACCGCTCTTGACCTGCGTCAGGAAGGTGCGCCATTCGGCCCGGGTGAGAGTGAGGACCGGGCTTCGCTCGCCGCGCTTGGCGTCGCGGGCTCCGATCAGGCTGCCCGGGGAGGCCAGAGCGGCGATCTCCACGCAGGTTCCGTTAGCTCCGCAGTGCGTACTACGCCGCCAGTTGGGAGCGCCGTTGACATTCATCATGGCCGGGATGGCGCCTTTCAAAAAGAGGGACCCCCTGTGCGACGCGCAGGGGGATCTGCTTTGCACGGGTTGCTGAGAAAAGCGGCCGGGCCGGCGGCCCCCCTCCCGGACGCGAATGATGGCGTGCCCGGGACGCCGCGGTTCAGGGTGCTGAACGCCCGACTTTCGGTCTGCACCTTATACCAGCGGCCGAAGGCAGGGAAACTCGACCCGTCCGCTCGGGCAGTCGGGAAAAATGTCCGGTTGTGGGGCGGGCGGTGCAGTTTAGGGAGGTTTCATGAGCGGGCCAGCCATTGGTCGCGTACCTCGGCCAGGTGACGGCGTGTCTCATGCTCGTCCAGCGCGGCCCGGGCCATTCCGTTGTGGGCCAGACGGTACATGTGCGTGGTCTGCTCGTCCTCCAGATAACTGAAAGTGATGCTCTCGATGTGCACTATGTCCGGGAAAGTCACATCGTGTACCGGGGCGAACTCCAGCACCGTGAACGACGTGGCCATGATCGGGTGCGGGCCGTCCAGCGTCAGGATCCGCAGGTCGACGTTGGGCAGGATCGAGATCTGCCGCAGGTGGTCGAGCTGCTCGGCCATCACCCGGGCGTCGCCCACGCGGCGGTGCAGCACCGACTCGTCCAGCACGACCGACATCCGCAGCGGCTGCGGCCGGTGCAGCACCTGCTGGCGGCGCAGGCGCACGTCGATCCAGCGTTCGATCTCGGCGGGCGGCTTGGTCGCGACCACGTCCCAGCCGCCCACGATGTGCCGGGCGTAGGACTCGCTCTGCAACAGGCCGGGGATGACCAGGTTGTCCCAGGCCAGGATCGCGTCGGCCTCCGCCTCCAGGGCGATGAACTCGGCGTACCCCCCGCTCAGCATGGGGTAGTCCTCCCACCAGCCGCGCTTGGTGGCGTCCTGGGCGAGGGCGATCAGCTCGTCGAGGCGGGGGCCGTTGACGCCGTAGAGCTTGAGCAGCTCGATCACGTCGTCGACGCGCGCGCCGGTACGGGCGTTCTCCAGTCGGCTGACCTTGGCGGTGGACCAGGACAGCCGGGCGGCGACCTCGTCGCCGGTGAGCCTGCTGTGCTCGCGCAGGCGGCGCAGTTCGATGCCCAGCCTGCGCTGTCGGACGGTGGGACCGCGTGAGGTGCTCATGGCGGGTGTCCTCGGCCGGGGAGTGGGCTGCGGGGTGGTGGAAGACCGTTCCGGTTGAGATTCCCAGCGTCGCGCCTGAGCCGCCGGGCGGCAAGACCACGCGCGGGGAGAGGCCGGATCGCCGTCACGCGGGGTGCGCGGCGTGGCACCCTGGGGAGAGTGATCGTTGGGGTGGGCATCGACGTGGTGGACATCGCGCGGTTCGAGCGTTCCCTGGAGCGGACGCCGGGGCTGCGCACGCGCCTGTTCACCGAGGTGGAACGGGACCTGGCGGGGCGTTCGCTGGCCGCCCGGTTCGCCGCCAAGGAGGCGCTGGCCAAGGCGCTGGGCGCGCCGCGCGGCCTGATGTGGACCGACGCGGAGGTGCGGCGCGCGGCGGACGGGCGGCCCTCGCTGCACGTGACGGGCACCGTCGCGGCGGCCGCGGCCGCGCGCGGGGTGACCTCCTGGCACGTGTCGTTGAGCCACGACGGCGGCGTCGCCACCGCCATCGTGATCGCGGAGTCCGGCGTCTAGCGGCCCGGACGGATGGCAGTTCCGATCTTCACGGGAGAGGCGGCGGAATGCGGTACGCGCACGAGGTCGGCAAGGTCCGGGCGGCCGAACGGGCCCTGATGGCCCGGCTGCCCGAGGGAGCCCTGATGCAGCGCGCCGCCGCCGGGCTGGCCTCGGTCTGCGCCCGGCTGCTGCCCTCGGTCTACGGCGCGGACGTGGTGCTGCTGGTCGGGTCCGGCGACAACGGCGGCGACGCGCTGTACGCGGGCGCCCGGCTGGCCCGGCGGGGCGCGCGGGTCGTCGCCGTCGCGGCCGGGTCGAGGATCCACGAGGACGGCGCGGCGGCGCTGCGCCGGGCCGGGGGCCGGGTGCTGGACGACCCGGCGGGCGCGGAGCCGGTCGTGGCCCGCGCCGACCTGATCGTCGACGGGCTGACCGGGATCGGCGGCACCGGCGGCCTGCGCGAGCCGCACGCGACGCTCGCGCGGTGGGCGTCGGAGGCGACCGGAACGGTCGTGGCGTGCGACGTCCCCAGCGGCGTGGACGCCTCCTCCGGGCGGGTGGACGGGGCCGCCGTCCACGCCGACGTGACCGTCACGTTCGGCACCCACAAACCCGGACTGCTCATCGACCCGGGCGCGGCGCACTGCGGCGTGGTCGAGCTGGTGGACATCGGGCTGGGCGACGACCTGCCCGACCCCGACGTCGTCGCGCCCTGGCCGGTGGACGTCCGGCCGCCCGAGCCGGGCCCCGAGTCCGACAAGTACCGGCGCGGCGTCGTCGGGGTCCTGGCCGGGAGCCGCCGGTACACCGGGGCGGCGGTGCTCAGCACGGGCGGCGCGGTGCGCGGCGGGGCGGGCATGGTGCGGTTCGCGTCGGAGGCCGAGCCCGTCGACCTGGTGCGGCAGCGCTGGCCCGAGGTCGTCACCACCGTCATCGACCCCGGCGAGGGCGGCGCGCTGGACCGGGTGGGGCGCGTCCAGGCGTGGGTCGTGGGGCCGGGGCTGGGCACCGGCGACGACGCCGAGGCGCTGCTGGAGGCCGTGCTGCGCACCGAGCTGCCGGTGCTGGTCGATGCCGACGGGCTGACCGTGCTGGCCCGGCGGCGCAAGCTGCTGGCCCGCGACGCGCCCACGGTGCTGACCCCGCACGCGGGCGAGCTGTCCCGGCTGATCGGCGTGGACCGGGAGCGCGTCGAGGCGCGGCGGCTGGAGAACGTGCGCCGCGCCGCCGAGGAGCTGACGGCGACCGTGCTGCTCAAGGGCTCCACCACGCTGGTCGCCGAGCAGGACCGCCCGGTCCGCGTCAACCCGTCGGGCACGCCCCGGCTGGCCACCGCCGGGACCGGGGACGTGCTGTCCGGGCTGGTCGGGGCGCTGCTGGCCGGGGGGATGCCCGCGCTGGAGGCCGCCGCGGCGGGCGCCTACCTGCACGGGCTGGCCGCCCGGATCGCCGCGGCGGGGCCGGGGGACGCCGGGACCGCGCCGATCAGCGCGTTCGACGTGATCGGCGCGCTGCCCGAGGCGTTCCGGCTGCTCGACTGATCACCTCCGTTGAACCCCGGGCCGGGCCGCTGCGTCCCAATGGGTGGGAACGCCGCCGGCGTTCCGAGGGGACGACGGGGACGCGCCCGCCCCGGCGGGGCCGTGAGCTGCACGGTCACCGCTCCGGGGACGGCACACTGGATAACCATGAGGACTCCCGCACAGGCACGTATCGACCTCGACGCCATCAGCGGCAACGTCGCGCTGCTCAGGAACCGCGCGGCCGGCGCCGAGGTGATGGCGATGGTGAAGGCCGAGGCGTACGGACACGGACTGGTGCCGGCGGCGCGGGCGGCCCTGGCCGGGGGAGCGACCTGGCTGGGCGTCGCCAAGGTGGCCGAGGGCCTGACCCTGCGCGCGGCGGGGGTGACCGGCGTCCCGGTGCTGGTCGGCGTGAGCGTGCCGGGCGAGCCCTACGAGGAGGCCGTGCTCGCGGACCTGGACCTGTGCGTCGGGGGCCGCTGGCTGCTGGAGGAGCTGGCCGGGGTCGCGCGGCGGACCGGGCGGGCCGCCCGCGTCCATCTGGAGGCCGACACCGGCATGAGCCGCGGCGGCAGCGGGCCCGCGGACTGGCCCGACCTGGTGGACGCCGTGCTGGCCGCCGAGGCCGAGGGCCTGGTCGAGGTGGTCGGGGTCATGTCGCACCTGGCGTGCGCCGACACGCCCGACCACCCGTCGGTGGCCGCGCAGGTGACGACGTTCACCGAGATGGTCGAGCGGGCCGAGAAGGCGGGGCTGCGCCCGGCGGTGCGGCACCTGGCCAACTCGGCGGGCCTGCTGACGCTGCCGGAGGCCCGCTTCGACCTGGTCCGGCCCGGCATCGCGATCTACGGGCTGTCGCCGATCCCCGAGCGCGGCTCGTTCGGGCTGCGGCCCGCGATGACGCTGGTGTCGGACGTCGCGGCGTGCAAGCGCGTCCCGGCCGGCAGCGGCGTCTCCTACGGGCACACCTACCACACCGGCGCCGACACGAACCTGGCCGTGGTGCCCGCCGGATACGGCGACGGCGTGCCCCGCCACGGCTCCAACCTGCTGGAGGTGCTGGCGGGCGGCCGCCGCCACCGGATCGCGGGGCGGGTCTGCATGGACCAGTTCATGATCGACATCGGGGACGCCGCGCTCGCCGTCGGGGACGAGGTCGTGCTGTTCGGGCCGGGCGACCGCGGCGAGCCGACCGCGCAGGAGTGGGCGGACGCGCTCGGCACGATCTCCTATGAGATCGTCACCCGGATCGGGTCCCGAGTCCCGCGGGTCTACACCGGTCGGCTCGCGGCGGAGGTTTCGCATGGTTAGCAGGAACAGGCGCAGGATCGGCATCGCCGGGGCCGTCGCGGGCCTCGGGGCCGCCGGGATCGGCGCGGCCGTGGGGCTGCGGCGGCTGGCGGTCGGCCGGATCGCGCTGCGCCCCGACCCCGACGCCGACGAGCCGTTCGGCGAGCTGCGCGGGGAGCCGACGACCGTGGAGGCCGACGACGGGCTGCCGCTGCACGTGGAGGTCGACGGACCCGATGACGCGCCGCTGACCGTCGTGTTCTGCCACGGCTACTGCCTCACCCAGGACGCCTGGCACTACCAGCGCCGCGACCTGCCCGGCCGGGGGCCGGACGGGCGGCGGCTGCGGATGGTGTTCTGGGACCAGCGCAGCCACGGGAGGTCCGGCCGCAGCGCCCCCACCCACGCCACCATCGACCAGACCGGCTCCGACCTGCACGCGGTGCTGCGCGCGACCACCCGTCCGGGGCAGCCGGTGGTGCTGGTGGGGCACTCCATGGGCGGTATGTCGATCATGGCGCTGGCGGAGGCGCACCCCGAGCTGTTCGGCGACCGGATCGTGGGCGTCGCGCTGGTCAACACCTCCGGCGGCGACCTGCGCGAGATGACGCTGGGCCTGCCGATGGCGCTGGCCCGGCTCGTCCAGCCGCTGACGCCGACCGCGCTGCGCGGCCTGGGCCGCCGGGCCGACCTGGTGGACCGGGTGCGCGGGCTGGGCGCGGACGTGGCGTTCATGGTCACCAAGCGGATGGCGTTCGCCGACCGGCAGGTCAGCCCGACCGTGGTGGACTTCCTGGAGCAGATGATCCGGGCCACCCCGATCGACGTGATCGCCGAGTTCTACCCGACGCTGATCGCGCACGACAAGACGGCCGCGCTGGAGACCGTCGCCCGCGTCCCGACGGTGGTGATGGTGGGCGGCGCGGACCGGCTCACCCCGGTGGAGCACGGCCGGCGGCTGGCCGAGGCGCTGGACGCCGAACTGATCGAGATCGCCGAGGCGGGACACGTGCTGCCACTGGAGTACCCGGGCGTGGTCACCGGCGGCGTCCGCCGCCTGATCGACCGCATCCGGCCGCAGCTGGAGGAGCGCACGGCATGAGCGGGCTGGAGGGGCGCGGCGTCGTCTGGACTGACCCGCGAGCGCAGCGAGCCGATGGGCACTGCGTCCGCGCGGAACGAGCGCAGCGAGTGCAGCGGGAGCGAAGCGACCAGAGTGACGAGGGAAGACGGCGCCTTGGGGCGTCCTGGAAGCCCGCGGGAGACGCAGCGTGAGCGGGCTGGAGGGGCGCGGCGTCGTCTGGACTGACCCGCGAGCGCAGCGGGAGCGAAGTGACCGGAGTGACGAGGGAAGGCGGCGCCTTGGGGCGCCCTGGAAGGCCGTGGGAGAGACAGTTTGAGCGACGTGACCACTCTCGCCGTTCCGACCGCCGAGGACATGCAGCGGCTCGGCGTGCGGCTGGGCGGGCTGCTGCGGGCGGGGGACCTGCTGGTGCTCACCGGTGACCTGGGGGCGGGCAAGACCACCCTCACCCAGGGGATCGGGGAGGGGCTGAAGGTGCGCGGGCCGATCACCTCGCCCACGTTCGTGATCGCGCGGGTGCACCCGTCGCTGGCCGGGGGGCCGGGTCTGGTGCACGTGGACGCCTATCGGCTGGGCGGATTCGCCGAACTCGACGATCTGGATCTGGACGCCTCGCTGGAGGACTCGGTGACGATCGTGGAATGGGGCGAGGGACTGGCCGAGGGATTGGCCGAGGAACGGCTGGAGGTCCTCATCACGCGGTCGGCCGACGGGGCCACCGAGGAACGCCTCGTGCGGTTCACCCCGGTGGGTGATCGCTGGTCCGACCTGCATGATCACCTGACCGGCTGATGTGAAAATCCCTCATATTTTTTGTCGGTAAGGCTGGACCGCTTTGCCGGGAGATGTCGTACTCTTTGCCGGAACGAACCTCACCTTCGCGACAATTCGATTTCCTCGGCACGGGAGTGGGATCCGGTGAGTGGTAGCCATCGCAGCGGAAACAACCGCGTCGACAGCTACCGCGGTTCGGGCGGTGGTCAGGGCGCGACAGGCGACGGTTACCGTTCGGACGGCGGGTACAGCGGCGACTATGTCGGCAGCGGGCGCACGGGCAACACGTACGCCGGTGGCGAGTACGCCACCGGCGGCCACATCAGTGGCGAGCACGGCAGCGGAAGGCACGGCCTGCCCCCGTCCGGGAGCGACGAGTACCTCGCGCGCAGCGACGAGTACCCCCGGCGCGGCGCCGACCCGGCCCCGCGCGGCGGCTACCGGGGAACGCGGCGGTCGGCCGGCAGCGGCGGCTACCGCGCCGGCAGCGGCGCGCACC
>NZ_BCQR01000080.1 GCF_001552175.1 Actinomadura kijaniata NBRC 14229 | reverse complement strand
CGGCGCCGGCCGCCAGCGCCGCCGCCAGGCCGCGCCCGTCGGCGATGCCGCCGGTGGCCAGGACCGGGACGTCGACCGCGGACAGCACCTCCGACAGCAGCGGCCAGAGCCCGCGCGAGCCGTACATGCGGCCGCCGCCCTCGGCGCCCCGCACGATCAGGAGGTCGCACCCGGCGTCGGCCGCCGCGCGGGCCTGGTCGGCGGCGCAGACCTGCCAGCCCGCCAGCGCGCCCGCCGCGTGCACCCGCTCGACCAGCGCGGGGTCGACGGCGCCGTGGTAGAAGTCGACGTACCGGCAGCGCGCCGCCGCCGCGTCCAGGACCTCCAGGTCGAGGAACGGCACCAGCACGTTGAACCCGAACGGGCCCCTGGCGTGGGCGGCGCAGGCGTCGAGCGCGTCGACGACCGCCCGCGCGGGAGCGCGCGGCATCGCGATCATGCCCATGCCCCCGGCCCCGGTCACCGCGCCGACCAGCCGCGGGGTGTTCAGCAGGCCCATCGGCGCCAGCTGGATCGGAACCTCGCAGCCGACAAGCCGGGTGAACGCCGTCCGCAACATCGCTGCCCCCCGTTCAACGGCTCCTCCCAGAGCCCCTACCCCGCCGGACGCGATCGCCAACTCCACGACGAGCGCTCGTGACCTGCGACGATGCCGAAACCCGGACTGAACGGCGATCCCTGGGCAGACTTCCTCCGAGGAAAGATCGAAACCGACCCGCCCGACACGACCCGGAGGCCCACCTTCCGATGCTCCAGCTCTGCCCGAACGGCGGCCGGACCGCCGCCCACGTCCCCGACACCCCGCCCCGGCTCGCCGCGGCCGTCCGCGCGTCCGGCCTCGGCGACGTCCACCTCCACCCCCGCGACGCGCACGGGGCCGAGACGATGGAGCCCGCCCACGTCGCGGAGGCCGTCGCCGCCGTCCGCGCGGCCGCGCCCGGCGTCGCCGTCGGCGTCACCACGGCCGCCTGGATCGAACCGGACCCCGCCCGCCGCGCCGCGCTGGTCCGTTCCTGGACGGTCCTGCCGGACCACGCGTCGGTCAACTGGCACGAGGACGGCGCGGACCTGGTCGCCGAGGCCCTGCTGGAACGCGGCGTGGGCGTCGAGGCGGGCCTGTTCTCCGGCACCGACGCCGCCGCGCGCTTCCTGGCCTGGCCGCGCGCGGACCGGGTGCTGCGCGTTCTGGCCGAGGTCACCGACACCGACCCGGCCACGGCCCCCGGGACCGCCGAATCCCTGCTGACCGACCTGGCCCCGGTGGCCCGCCCGATCCTGCTGCACGGCGAGGAGGGCGGCGCCTGGCCCGTTCTCCGCCTGGCCGCCCGCCTGGGCCTGTCCACCCGCATCGGCCTGGAGGACACCCTCCTGCTCCCCGACGGCGCCCCCGCCCCGGACAACACGGCCCTGGTGAACGCCGCGCGGGCGCTCCTCAGCTGAGGACCGAGACCGTTCCCTGCGCCACGGCGCACAGGGTCTCGGCGCCCTCGGCGTCCAGCACGAGGACGTCGCACCGGCACACCACCCGGCTGCGGCCTGCCCGCACGACGCCCGCGCGGGCGCGGAGCGTCGCGCCGACGGCGGGCCGCAGGTAGTCGATGGTGAACCCGGCGGTGACCACGTTCGTCCCGGCGGCCGCCCCCGCCGCGAAGGTCAGCGCGTTGTCGGCGAGGTAGGCGAGCACGCCGCCGTGCACGAAGCCGTTCTGCTGCCGCAGCTCGTCCCGGACGTCCAGCTCCAGCGTCGCCGCGCCGTCGCCGAACTCGGTCAGGCGCGTCCCGAGCAGCGTGCTGAACGGCTGTGCCTCAAGCGCCTTTCGCGCGAACTCCAGATCGGCCATGCCTCCACCTCTCACTTCACTAGTGAAGTGAGAATGCCGTTTCCGGCCTCCGTCTGTCAACATCGATGCCATGGCCGAGCCCGACGAGCGCCTCTACTTCTCCCTGCAACGCGCCGCGCACCGACTGCGCCTCGCGGCCGACCGCCGCTGCCGCGCCGCCGCCGGGGTCACCACCGCCCAGCTGGGCGCCCTGTTCGCGGTCCACGACGAGCCGGACATCACCCAGCAGCGGCTGGCCCGGATCCTCGGCCTGCGCGAGTCGGCGGTCACGGCCCTGGTCACCCGCCTGGTCGCCGCCGACCTGGTGATCCGCCGCCCCCACCCCCGGGAACACCGCGCGGTGACCCTGCGCCTGTCCGACCACGGCGCGGCCACCCTGCGCGCGGCCCAGCCGGAGATCGACCGCTTCAACGCCGAACTGAGAGCCCTACTGGGCGAACCGACGTTCCGCCAGACCGCCACCGCCCTCCACCGCCTGGCCCACGAGGAAACCCTGACCCCCACCGACTGACCACGTCGACTCCATCAGGAGAACCGGCCGCACGCGTCACACGGCCCCGGATGCAGCGGGGCCCATCTCCCACGAGAGGCGCCGCGCCGCCCACGCATCGGCGCCAGACACGGAGAGCGACCAGGCGGACACCGCCCTACCCCACCAAGGGCCACATGCCGTACGTGTCACGCGGCCCTGGACTCAACGAGACCCACCTCCCACGAAAGGCATCGCGCCGCCCACGCATCGGCGCCAGACACGGAGAGCGACCAGGCGATCAACGCCCTACCCCACCAAGGGCGACGCGTCGTATGTCGCGGCCCTGGTTCAGCGAGACCCACCTCGAACATGAGCGACGACCAGCCACCCCGCGAAAGTCGTCCCGTGTCACGCGGGCCTGGACTCAGCGGGCCCGCCTCCCGCGGGAGGTGTCGTGTCGTCCGTGGTTCGGTGTCAGGGGTGGGGCGTGGCCGGGCGGGGGTCGTTTCGTTCTGCGATGGTTCTCGCGTCCTGGATGATCTGGGCCAGGGTGGTGGGCTCGGCCAGGACGGAGATGTGGCCTCGGCGGGGGACGAGGGCCAGGCGGCCGTCGCGGCAGGCCGCCAGGAACGCGCGTTCGTCGCGGCGGAGGTGGTCGCGTTCGCCGTTGACCAGCCACACCGGGCCGGGGTAGGCGCGCAGCAGCGCGGGCGGGTCCAGGGTGGCCACCTCCGCGACGACCCCCGGGAACACCTCGCTGGACAGGCCGCCCGCCACCATCGCGGCGGCGGCGGGGGCGGGCAGCGTCCGGCGGAACGCGCGGGCGCCGAGCCGGTTCGCGCGTTCCGGGTCCCGGGCCGCGAGGCCCGCCATCGTCCGGTACACGGCGGCCGTCGGACCGGCCGCGACGGTCGTGCAACCCACGGCCACCAGTCCGGCGACGCGTTCGGGGTGCCGGGCCGCCGCCGCGATGCCGACGTACCCGCCCAGCGACAGGCCGGCGACCAGGGCCCGGCCGCCCAGGCCGTCGACCGCCTCGGCCACGGCCGCGACCGCGCCGTCCATCGTGAACGGCTCGCCGCGCCGCCGCCCGTGCCCGGGCAGGTCCGGCAGGGCGACCGCGCCGCCGACGAGGTCGGCGACGGGACGCCACATCGTTCCGCTGACCCGGGTCCCGTGGACGAGGACGACCGGCAGGGATGGTGAGTGCTCCATGCCCGGCACGCTAGTGCAACGCAACGTTGCGTTGCAATGCTGTTAGGCTGGCTCCCGTGACCCGTGGACCCCGCCGAGCGCAGCAGATCTTCGACGCCACCCTCGAACTCCTCGCCGCCCACGGCTACCGGGGCCTGACCGTCGAGGGCGTCGCCGAACGCGCGGGCGTCAACAAGACGACCATCTACCGCTGGTGGCCGTCCAAGGCCGCGCTGCTCGGCGCGGCCCTCACCCACGGCACCCCCCTCGACCTGGCCGTTCCCGACACCGGTTCACTCCGCGGCGACCTGGAGGCCCTCACCCGGCGGGTGCTGGACCTGCTCACCCGGCCGCCCGCCGCCGACATCGCCGTGGCGTTCCTCGGCGCGGCGGCCGGGGAACCGGAGCTGGCCGGGCACGCCCACGCGTTCTTCGCCGACCGCCTCGCCCGCGAACGCGCCGTGTTCGACCGCGCCGCCGCGCGCGGTGAGCTCGCCCCCGGCGCCGACCCCGCCCTGCTGATGGACCTGCTCGCCGGGGCGCTCTGGGTGCGCGTGGTGTTCCGGGGCCTGCCCGCCGACGACGACCTGCCCGCCCGGCTGGTCGACACCGTCCTGAACGGCGCCTCACGCGCCTGACAGGCCACCGTCACCCGCGGGGCCGTCTTTTTCGCGGGCGACTGGGCATATCGAGAGCCGTCATGCGTATCCCCCGACATGACGGAGACGGCAATGCACCTCCCGAGGCGGCTGCCGGCCGCCCTCGCTCTCGGCCTCACGCTGCTGGCCACCGCCGCCTGCGACCTGGAGATCGCGCCCGCCGGGGCCGCCCCGCGCGGCTCCACCGCGCCGAGGATCATGATGGAGGAGACGCTCGACGACCCGGAGTTCCGCGAGGACCTGAGGACCGCCGAGCAGGTCGTCAACGGTTTCTGGGCCCGCCACTGGTCCGAGCTGTTCACCGGCGCGTACCGGCCGCCCACCGTCGTCGGCCTCTACAACGGCCGCGACCCCGCGACCACCCCGATGTGCGGGGACCGTCCCCTGGAACGCAACAACGCCGCCTACTGCCCCGCCGGGGACTACGTCGCCTGGGACATCACCCTCATGCGCAACGGCTACGCGCGCGGCGACGCCTGGGTGTACCTGGTCATCGCCCACGAGTGGGGCCACGCGATCCAGGACCGCCTGCGCCGCGACCTGGTGTCCCCCGCCGCCGAGCTGCAGGCCGACTGCCTGGCCGGGGCGACCCTGTACGGGGCCGCCGCCGACGGGGCGGTGCGGTTCGAGGCGGGCGACGAGGAGGAGATCGTCCGCTCGTTCCGCGTGATCGGCGACGACGTGCCGTGGACCAAGCCCGGCGACCACGGCTCGGCCGCCGAGCGGCTGCGGTTCTTCGAACGCGGCGGCGACGGCGGCGTCAGCGCCTGTTTCCGGACGACCTGACCAGACCGTGTTCCGCCATGGACTTGGCAACCCAGAGTGTTCGCGCGATGCTGTTATGTCACCGGCACACGGGAGGCAGGGCAGCCATGGGGGACACCGCCGTCGTCATGGACGTCACCGACCACCACGACCACATCGGCGTGCTGATGCGCGGCGAGCTCGACCGTCTCACCTGCCCGGCCGTCCGCACGCGCCTGCGCGCGCTCGTCGAGGCCGCGGCGCGTCCCCTGGTGCTGGACCTGGCCGGGGTGACGTTCCTCGACGCGGCGGGGCTGCGGCTGGTCGAGTCCACCGCGCGGTACTGCGCCGAGCGCGGCACGGGCCTGGCCGTCACGGGGGTGCGGCCGTTCACCGTGAAGATGTTCCGGCTGCTGCGGCTGCACGAACGCGTCCCGCTGTGCTCCTCCCGGCAGGAGGCGCTGTGGTGCCTGATCCCGCCGACCGACGCGCAGATCCGCGCCTGGCTCGACGGGACCTGACAGGGCACCCCGGGCTACTCCCCGGCCAGATACCGCTCCACGGTCTCCACCTTCGTGTCCAGTGCCCCCGTCACGCCGGGCCGCACGTCCGCCTTGACAACCAGGCTCACCCGCGGCGCGCGTTCGGCGACCGCGTCCACGGCGGCCTTCACCACCGCCATGACCTCGTCCCACTCGCCCTCGACCGTGGTGAACATCGCGTCGGTCCGGTTCGGCAGGCCACTGGCCCGCACGACCCGCACCGCCTCCGCGACGATCTCCCCGACGCCCTCCCCCACGCCCAGCGGCGTCACCGAGAACGCGACCAGCACGACGACCCTCCTTCTATGGTTGGACCACCTGCCTCACCACGATCTCATTGAGCCGCCGTTCGACGATCGCCCCCACCGGCCATTCGCGCACCAGCGTCCGCAGCCCGGCCGCCTCGTGCTCGGCGAACGACGGGTCGTAGCCCTGCTGCTCCAGGCTGCTGCGGATCGCCTCCACATAGTCGTCCTCGGTGAACCCCGGGACCTCCCGCACCATCGCCGTCGTCGTCGCGCGGTGCGAGTTCAGCCCAGCGAAGGACCGGCCGCACCCGCAGCCCCCGTCCGGGTCGTCGCGGTCCCGCGCGCAGACGACCCCGATGTGCACGAGCTCGCCCTCGACGCACCAGTCGAAGTCGTTGTCCCGGTACCCCTGCGTCACACTCGTCGCGGTCAGCAGCTTCAAGGCGTGCCCCTTCCCTTGACGGGCCCCACCGTACGCCGCCCCTACGACACTTCACGGGCGAAACCGGCGACACGTGCGCGAACCCGCCGCCTGGCATACCGTCGCGCCATGAGCGATGTCCTGATCGAACGCGACGGCGCGTTCACCACGATCACGATGAACCGGCCCCGCCGCCGCAACGCGCTGTCGCGCGCGTTCCTGGAGGACCTCACCCGGGCGTTCGCCGAGGTGGCGGAGACCGACGCGCGCGGCGTGATCCTGGCCGCCGAGGGGCCGGTCTTCTCGGCGGGGCACGACTTCGCCGACCTGGCGGGCGCCTCCCACGCCGACGTCCGCGACCTGCTCCAGACCTGCACGGACCTGATGCGGACGGTACAGAGCGTTCCGCAGGTGGTGATCGCCCGCGTCCACGCGCTGGCGACGGCGGCGGGCTGCCAGCTGGTGGCGACCTGCGACCTGGCGGTGGCCGCCGAGTCCGCCGCGTTCGCGGCCCCCGGCGGCCGGGGCGGCTGGTTCTGCCACACGCCGATGGTGCCGATCGCCCGCAACGTGGGCCGCAAGCGCGCGATGGAGCTGGCGCTGACCGGCGACCGCATCGACGCGCGCACCGCCGCCGAGTGGGGCCTGATCAACTACGCGGTGCCGGACGCGGACCTGGACAAGGCCGTCCACGACCTGCTCACCCGCGCCACCCAGGGCAGCCCCCGCAGCAAGGCCCTGGGCAAGCAGGCCATGTACGCCCAGCTGGACCGCCCCGAACAGGACGCCTACACCTACGCGATCGAGGTCATGGCCGCCGCGAGCCAGACCCCGGAGGCCCAGGAGGGAATGACGGCGTTCCTGGAGAAACGCCACCCCGACTGGCCCGCCTGACCCGGCCCCGCAGAACACCAGGGCCCCGCCTCCATCCAGGGCGGGGACCCTGACCTGGCCTCACCGCCGTCCGTCCACCTTCCGGACCAGGCCCCGCAGCGGCTCGACGCATTCGCGCATGTCCTCGATCTCGGAGGGGTGCACCGATCCGGCGCCCCGGTTCCTCGTAGCCGTCCGGCGGGCCGCCGAGTTCGGGCGGTACGGCCGACCGCCAGGGCTGGTCGGTGAAGTACGCCAGGAGATCCGGGGACCACGGCCCGGCGTCGACGAGGGCGAAGAGCTCCTCGGGAAAGTCGACGCCATAACATTCGCGCACCACCTCGCGCGGGCCCAGGCCGCTCTCGTACAGTGCCCGCGCCAACCGGGCCATCGACGCGTAGTCGCCGCGCGACGCCTCGGCCCGCAGCCGTTCCGACGAGTCCCGGCGGTTCCGGGAAAGCGAAAAGGGCCTCGGATGGTCATCCGAAGCCCTTTTGACCTGGCTCAACGCCTGGTCGGGACGGCGGGATTTGAACCCACGACCCCTTGACCCCCAGTCAAGTGCGCTGCCAAACTGCGCTACGTCCCGGTGCCCGCCCTCGTCGAGCGGGCGTGCTTACTCTAGCGCAGTTCCCCGGCGGTTTCGCCCGCCACCGTGCCGCGGCCCGGGGGAACGCGAACGCCGGATCCTGCTTCGTGGGGCGGGCGGGACTCGAACCCGCGACCGATGGATTATGAGTCCACTGCTCTGACCGGCTGAGCTACCGCCCCGATCGGCCCGCTCCCGTGGCCGGTCGGCGGACGGGGCATGCCGCCGGTCATCTTAGCGGGGCGGCTCCGTCGCGGGCCACCGCGACGGCGGCCCGGCGGAGATCTCATCCCTCGGAGGGGGCGGTGTCATACCTGGTACCGATTCACTCGCGCGGTGACCGGTCGGTAGGGTCCCGGCTATGTCTCGACGTCTCGTGGTTCTGGTTCAGGCTCTCGTCGCGCTGGTCGTGGTGACGGCGTGCGACGGCGGGGGCGGCAAGCCCTCCGGGCCGCTGCCGGACGCCGGGCAGACGCTGCAGAAGGCGTCGCAGGCGATGGCGGGGCTCAAGAGCGTCGGCCTGACGCTGGCCACCGAGGACAAGCCGCCGATCATGGTGCAGGGCGGTGACCTGAAGCTGCTCCGCAACGGTGACGCCGAGGGCACCCTGCGGATCGAGCAGGCCGGGCAGGGCACCGAGATGCGGGTGGTGGCGCTGGGCGACACCTTCTACATCAAGTACGTGACCGGCGGGTGGCAGCGGCTGCCGAAGGCACTGGCCTCCCGGGTGTACGACCCGTCGGCCGTGCTGGACCCGCAGCGGGGCATCGCCAAGCTGCTGACCTCGGTGCAGTCGCCGAAGTCCGAGGCCGTGGAGAAGGTGAACGGCAGGGACGCCGTCCGGGTGAAGGTGCGGCTGCCGCAGGCGGCGATCGGCGGGCTGGTGCCGGGGATCACCTCCGACCTGGACGGGCAGGTGTGGGTGAGCACCGCCGACCACCGGCTGGTGAAGGTGCGCGGCGTGATCCCGGGTGAGGGCGGCAAGGGCGCGGTGACCATCGGCTTCACCGAGTTCGACGCCCCCTACAAGATCTCCGCGCCGAGGTGAGCCGGCGGGCGGCGCTCGGGGCCGGCGGCGGCGTGGTGCTGCTGGCGGCCCTGGACGCCTATGTGATCGCCTCGATCCTCATCGCGGTGGTGCGGGACCTGGACGTCCCGGTGAACCGCCTGGAGCGGATCACCCCCGTGCTGACGGGCTTCCTGCTCGGGTACGTGGCGGCGATGCCGCTGCTCGGGCAGTTGTCGGACCGGTTCGGGCGGCGTCCGCTGTTGCAGGTCTGCCTGGTCGTCTTCGCGGCCGGGTCGGTGGTGACGGCGTGGGCGGACGGCGTCGCGCTGCTGACGGCCGGCCGGGTCGTGCAGGGCGCGGCGGGCGGCGCGCTGCTGCCGGTCACGATGGCCCTGGCCGGGGACCTGTGGGAGGAGCGGCGGCGCCCGCTGGTGCTGGGCGCGGTCGGCGCGGCGCAGGAGCTCGGGATCGTGCTGGGACCGCTGTACGGGCTGGCGGTCGTGTGGCTGGTCGACGACTGGCGGTGGATCTTCTGGGCGAACGTCCCGCTGACGGCGGCCGCGATGGTGGCGGTCCAGCTGACGGTGCCGGGCGGGCGGCCGGAGCGCGACCGCCAGGGCGTCGACGTCGTCGGCGGCCTGCTGCTGGCGCTGGGGCTGGGCCTGCTGGTCGGCGGCCTCTACAACCCCGAGCCGGAGGAGTCGGTGCTGCCGCCCTGGGGCGTGCCGGCGGTGGCGGCGGGGGCGGTCGCGCTGGTGGCGTTCGTGGTCTGGGAGATCCGGACGCGGACCCGGCTGCTGGACCTGGCGGGGACGCGGCGGCGGCCGTTGCTGGCGACGCTGGGCGTGAGCTTCCTGTCGGGCGCGGCGCTGATGGCGACGCTGGTCGACGTCGTCCTGGTGGCGCAGACGCTGCTGAACAAGGACTCGGTGGACGCCACGCTGATGCTGATGTGGTTCCTGGTGGCGCTGCCGGTGGGGGCCGTGCTCGGCGGCGTGTGGGCGTGGCGGTCGGGCGAGCGCCTGCCGACGGCCGTGGGCATGGCGGTCGCGGCGGTCGGCTACCTGCTGATCGCGGCCTGGCCGCGGGACCCGGCGGGCGCCTCCTACGGTCCGCTCCCCCGCATGGACGTCGACCTGGCGGTGACGGGGCTGGGGCTCGGACTGGTGATCGCCCCGGTGTCGTCGGCGGTGCTGCGGCTCGTCCCGGCGGCGCGGCACGGGGTGGCGTCGGCGGCCGTGGTGGTGGCGCGGATGATGGGCATGCTGCTCGGGATCGCGGCGCTGTCGGGGTGGGGGTTCTACCGTTTCCACTCGCTGACGGCCGACCTGAGACCGCCGCTGCCGTTCCTCATGGAGAAGGAGGAGTTCGCGCGGGCGCTCGCGGACTACAAGGCCGCCGTGCAGGACGCGCTGCGCACCGAGTACCAGGAGATCTTCTGGATCACGGCGGGTCTGTGCGTCCTCGGAGCATTCCTCGCGCTGTTCTTGTCGGGCCGTGATAACGCGTCCGAAACGTCTGCTTCATCACCCGGACATCTCTTGACACGTTGATCACCTGGGCCGCAGGCTGACCGGAGTCGCTGTACTGACTGCTTGGTCACAAGCCTCGGGAGGTCACTGATGGACCCCGTGATCGAGGAACGGCCCGGCACGACGATCCGCGCGCGGGTGGCCGCGCGCGGGTTGAGGCTGACGGTCGCTCCGCTGCTGAGGCTGTGGCCGCTCACCCGGGCCGGTCTGCGGCCGGCGTGCACGATCGACCTGGCCTCGCCGGTGGTGCTGCCCGCGCCCCGCTGGGCGGACGTCGAGGGCGTGCGGCTCGCCGACGTCCGGGCCGAGTGGGTACGGGCCCCGCGGGTGGCGGACGACCGGGTGGTGCTGTACTTCCACGGCGGCGGGTTCTTCTCCTGCGGGCTGCGGACGCACCGGCGGATGCTGGCGCGGCTGTCGGCGGCGTCGGGCGTGCCGGTGCTGTCGGTGGCCTACCGGCAGCTGCCCGCCGCCCCGCTGTCCATGTCGGTGCGCGACTGCGTCCACGCCTACCGGTGGCTTCTGGAGCAGGGGTTCGCCCCGGAGCGGATCGTCGTGGCGGGCGACTCGGCGGGCGGGTTCCTGACGTTCGCGGCGACGCTGGAGGCGATGCGGGAGGGGCTGCCCTCCCCGGCGGCGCTGGTGGCGTTCGCGCCGCTGACGGACCTGGACCACGAGTCGAAGGTCGCGCACGCCAACGCCCGGCTGGAGGCGTACCTGCCCGCGCGGCGGGTGCGGCAGCTGGCGCGGATGCTGACCGAGGGCGCCGAGGAGCTGGACCCGGCGATCTCCCCGGTGAACGCCGACCTCGCCGGCCTGCCGCCGGTGCTGATCCAGGTCGGGTCCACCGAGATGCTGCTGCCGGACGCCGAGCTGATGGCCGAACGGCTCGCGGCGGCCGACGTGCCGTGCCGCCTCCAGGTGTGGCAGGAGCAGGTCCACGTGTTCCAGGTGTTCGCCGACCTGGTCCCGGAGGGGCTGGCGGCGATCCACGAGGCGGGCGCGTTCGTCCGCCAGCACACCGAGGACGCGTGGGCGGCGAGCGGGACCGTCGCCGCCTGAACGACCACACCCGGACATTTCGACTTTTCGTCCGATTAGCCGGAGGTCTATCGGGAAGCCACCCTGCACTCCCCCAACGATCCGGGACGGTGCGGACATGGAGCGGCTGAGCGGTCTGGACGCGACCTTCTACTTCGCCGAGTCGGAGAACACCCCCTGGCACATCGCGTCGGTGACGGTCTTCGAAGGCCCGGCGCCCGCCTACGGCGAGGTGGTCCGGGCGGTCCTCGCGAAACTGCCGGAGATCCCGCGCTACCGCCAGCGCGTCCGCACGGTCCCGTTCCACCTGGGCAACCCGGTGTGGGTGGACGACCCGCACTTCAACATCCTCTACCACGTCCGGCACACGGCGGTGCCGAAACCCGGCGGGCCGGAGGAGCTGCGGAACCTGGCGGGCCGCGTGCTGTCGCAGCGGCTGGACCTGAGCAAGCCGCTGTGGGAGATCTGGCTGGTGGAGGGCCTGGAGGGCGGACGCTGGGCGGCGATCTCGAAGGTGCACCACAGCGTGGTGGACGGGGTCGGCGGCGTGGACCTGCTGACCAAGCTGTTCGACCTGAGCCCGGACGCCGACCGTCCGCGGCCGGGCGAGCTGCCCGAGCCCGAGCACGGGCCCTCGGGGCTGTCGCTGCTGACGGGCACGGTCCGGGAACGGGTCGCCGAGACGGTCCGGCGGGCCCCCGACGTCCCGCGCATGGCGCGCTCGGCGCTGAGCGCGCGGACGCTGCGGACGCTCGGCCTGGACGTCCCGCGCGTGGTGGGGCGGCTGGCGCGCCCGGCGGCCGGCTCGCTGAACGGCCCGGTCGGCCCGCACCGCCGCTGGTCCTGGGTCCACGCCGACCTCGACGAGATCCGCCGGGTGCGCAAGGCGTTCGGCGGGACGGTCAACGACGTGATCCTGGCGGCCGTCGCCAACGGCTTCCGCGAGCTCCTCCAGGGCCGGGGCGAGCTGGCGGAGACCACCATCGTCCGCACCCTCGTGCCGGTCTCGGTCCGTGTCGACGCCCAGCGCGGCGAACTCGCCAACCGGGTGTCGGGCGTCCTGGTCAACCTGCCGGTCGGCGAGCCCGACCCGCGCCGCCGCCTGTTCGACGTCCGCGCGCAGATGGACGACGTGAAACGCACCCACCAGGCGGCGGGCGGCGAGGCGCTGACGAGGCTGGCGGGGTTCGCGCCGACGCTGATGGCGCTCGGCGCGCGCTACGCGCTGACCCGCACGCAGCCGCTGGTGCAGACGGTGGTCACCAACGTCCCCGGTCCCGGCTTCCCGCTGTACGTGCTGGGCCGCGAGCTGGTCGGGCTGTACCCGTTCGTACCGCTGGCGATGGGGGTGCGCGCCGGGGTCGCGGTGTTCTCCTACCGGGGGCGGCTGACGTTCGGGATCACCGGGGACTTCGACGCGATGCCGGACCTGGACGTGCTGGCCGACGGCGTCCGCAGCGGGTTCGACGACCTGGTCAAGCTCGCCGCCCAGGGCTGACGCCCGGCCGCCAGGGCGGCGACCTGGGGTTCTCCGGGCCATGACCGGATGTGGCCGCACCAACCCGCGACACCCTCAGTCAGATCGTTTGTCAGGAACCCGTCGGTGATGTTGGCTGAACCGACCCACCCTGGCGGGCGCCCCCGACGCCCCCGCGCTGTCCCATCCCCCCGATGTCAGAAAGACGGTGAGGCCGTGCACCGGATGAGCGGACTGGACGCCAGCTTCTACCTCCTGGAGGACGAGAACACGCCCCTGCACGTGGCGTCGGTGGTCGTCTTCGAGGGGCCCGCGCCCTCCTACGGCGACCTGATCCGGCAGGTCGTCGCCAAGCTCCCCCAGGTGCCGCGCTACCGGCAGCGGGTGCGGCCGGTGCCGCTGCACCTGGGCCGCCCGGTGTGGGCCGACGACCCGCACTTCAACATCCTCTACCACGTCCGCCACACCGCGCTCCCGCAGCCGGGCACCGACGAGCAGCTGCGCAACCTGGCGGGCCGGGTGCTGGCCCAGCGGCTCGACCCGGCCAAGCCGCTGTGGGAGATCTGGCTGGTGGAGGGGCTGGCCGACGACCGCTGGGCGATGATCGCCAAGGTGCACCACTGCATGGTCGACGGGGTCGCCGGGATGGACCTGGCCACGGTGATGTTCGACCTGACGCCCGACCACCGGCCGCCGGACCGGCTGCCCGACTGGGAGCCCGAGCCGGAGCCGACGGCGCTGGGCCTGCTGCGCGACGCCGCCCAGCGCGCCGTCACCCAGCCGGTCCGGCAGACCGGCGACGTGGTGCGCGGCCTCGGCGGGGTGCGGGAGGCGCGGCGGCTGCGCGACTTCGCGCTCGGCCTGACCCGCACGACCGCGCGGTTCGCCAGCCCGTCGGCGGGGTCGCTGAACGGCCCCATCGGCCCGCACCGGCGCTGGTGCTGGCAGCAGGCGCCGCTGGAGGACGCCAAGCGGATCCGCAAGGCGCTCGGCGGCACCGTCAACGACGTCGTCCTGACCGCCGTGGCCGCCGGGTACCGCGACCTGCTGGAGGCGCGCGGCACGCTCACCGAGGACACGGTCGTGCGGTCGGCGGTGCCGGTGTCGGTGCGCGCCACCGACCAGCGCGGCGAGATGAACAACCGGGTCGCGGCCGTGTTCGTGAACCTGCCCGCCGGGGTCGCCGACCCGCTGGAGCGGCTGCGCCGCGTCCGCGAGCAGACCGACGACGTCAAGCGCAGCGGGCAGGCGGCGGGCACGCGGACGTTGACGCGGCTCACCGACGCGGCGGTCGCGCCCGCGCTGCTGTCGCTGGGCGCGCGCGTGCCGGTCCGGCTGCGGCAGGATCTGGTGCAGACCGTCACCACCAACGTCCCCGGACCCGACTTCCCGCTGTACGTGATGGGCCGCCGGGCGCTGGAGATGCACCCGTACGTGCCGCTCACCGGCGGGATCCGGGTGGCCACCGCGATCGTGTCGTACTGCGGGACGCTGTATTTCGGGATCACCGGGGACTTCGACGCGATGCCGGACCTGGACGTGCTGGCCAAGGGCGTGCGGGGCGGCCTCGCCGAGCTGCTGAGGGCCGCGCCGTGAGCCGCGGCGCCGGGACGCGGGCGCGCCGCGTCCCGGCGGATCGCGGCGAGGTCTGTTCGATCTCCGCACTCGGGAATATCCTGGAAAAAGAAGATAAACAACCTCTTACCGAGCGCTTTCCTGCGGGGAGGTGACGGCGATGAGCAGCCCCGGACGCAGGACGCTGCGGCGGCGCCTCGGCCTGGAACGCAATCCGCTGCGAAGGCCGATCGACCGGATCCAGCGGTGGATCGCCCTCGCCCTGCTGCTGTTCACGGTGGCCGCCGCGCCGCCCGCCGCCCTGTGGTGCGCGGGGCTCGCCCACGACGCGGGCACCCGGGCCGAACGCGCCGAGCGCGCCTCCCGCCACCAGGTCACCGCGACGGTGACGGCGGTCGGCGGCGTCGGCTCGCGCGGCGACCGGTACGTCCACGAGACCGTGCAGGCGACCTGGGCCGCTCCCGACGGCGGCGCGCGCGAGGGAACGCTGCCGGGCTGGCGCGACGTCCGGGCGGGCCAGACCACCAGGATCTGGGTCGACGCGCGGGGCCGGGTCGCGCCCAGGCCCCGGCCGCACAGCCGCACCGTGACCGACACGGTCTACGCGGGCGTGGCCGCCGCCCTGGCGGCGGGCGCGCCGTCGCTGCTGGGGTACCTGCTGCTGCGCCGCCGCTGCGACCGCCGCCGCGACGCGATGTGGGACGCCGCCTGGGCGCGGATGGACGCCGACGCGGGCCGCAACCACCCGTTCTGACGCCCGGCCCGCCTCCCGCCGCGCCGGCGCCTGGCCGCCTCCCCGATGTCAGGCTTTACTTATCGGCATGGCTGATCCGCGAGTGGTCATCGTCGGCGCCGGGATGTCGGGTCTGTGCATGGCGGTCAAGCTGCTGGACGCGGGCGTGCGCGACCTCGTCCTGTACGAGAAGGCCCCCTCCCTCGGCGGAACCTGGCGCGACAACACCTACCCCGGCCTGACCTGCGACGTTCCCTCCCGCTTCTACCAGTACTCGTTCGCGCTGAACCCCGGATGGACCCACCGCTACTCCCCCGGCCCCGAGATCCGCGACTACCTGGAACGCGTCGCCGACGCCCGCGGGGTGCGCCGCCACATCGTGTTCGGCACGGAGGTGACGGCGGCCGAGCACACCGGTGGCCGCTGGCGCGTCACCACCACGCGCGGCACCGACGAGGCCGACTTCCTGGTCTCGGCGACCGGCGTGCTGCACCATCCGCGCCGCCCCGACATCCCGGGGCTGGACACGTTCGCGGGCCCGGCGTTCCACTCGGCCCGCTGGGACCACGGGGCGCGGCTGGAGGGCCGGCGGGTGGCGGTCGTCGGCACCGGCTCGACCGGCGTCCAGATCACCACGGCCCTGGCGGGCCGGGCGTCCCGCCTGCTGCTGTTCCAGCGCACCGCCCAGTGGGTCTTCCCGGTGGGCAACCACCGCTACACCGACCTCACCCGGCGCGCCCACCGGCGCCTGCCGGTCCTGGACCGGCTCTTCTACCGCCTCCACGAGACCCTGCTGAGCGCGCTGCTGGCGCGCGCCCTGGTCGCTCCCGGCCGGCGGCGCGACCTGATCGACCGGATCTGCCGCCGCCATCTGGAGACGGTCGCCGACCCCGGGCTGCGCCGCAGGCTCACCCCGCCCGACCGCCCGATGTGCAAGCGCCTGATCGGCTCGCGCGGCTTCTACGAGGCCGTGCAGCGCGACGACGTGGACGTGGTCACCGAGCCGATCGACCACGTGGAGCCCCGGGGCGTCGTCACCGCCGACGGCGTCCTGCACGAGATCGACGTGCTGGTCCTGGCGACGGGCTTCGACGCCCACGCCTACCTGCGCCCGATCAGGCTCACCGCCCCCGACGGGCGCACCCTGGAGGACGCCTGGCGCGACGGCCCCCGCGCCTACCGCACGGTCGCGCTCCCCGGCTTCCCCAACTTCTTCATGCTGATGGGCCCGCACAGCCCGATCGGCAACTACTCCCTCATCGCCATCGCCGAGGCGCAGGCCGACTACGTCTGCGGCTGGGTCCGCCGGTACCGGGCGGGCCTGTGCCGGTCGGTGGCCCCCACCCAGGAGGCCACCGACCGCTACAACCGGGCCCTGCGCGACGCCCTCCCCCGGACGGTCTGGACCTCCGGCTGCCGGAGCTGGTACCTCGGCAAGGACGGCCTGCCGGAGCTGTGGCCGTGGACCCCGCGGTCCCACGCCCGCATGCTCGCGGTCCCGCACCTGGAGGAGTTCACGGAGGTGGACGCCATGGCGCCGGAACGCGGATGAGGCGGGCGCGGATGAGGCGGGCGCGGTGTCAGGGCGCGGACGCCACCGCGCGCCGGCGGGCGGCCGGGACGATGAGCGGGGTGCCGGTCTCCGGGTCGGGGATCACCTGGCAGGGGAGGTGGAAGACCTTCTCCACCAGTTCCGCCGTCACCACCTCGCCCGGAGGCCCCTCGGCGACGATGTCCCCGTCGCGCATGGCGATCAGGTGCGTGGCGTAGCGGGCGGCGTGGTTCAGGTCGTGCAGGACCGCCACCACCGTGCGGCCCTGTTCGTGCAGGTCGGCGCAGAGGTCGAGGATCTCGATCTGGTGGGCGATGTCCAGGTACGTCGTCGGCTCGTCCAGCAGCAGGATCGGGGTCTGCTGGGCCAGGGCCATCGCGATCCACACGCGCTGGCGCTGGCCGCCCGACAGCTCGTCCACGTAGCGGTCGGCGAGCTCGGCGACGCCGGTGGCCGCCATGGACTCGCCGACGACGCGCTCGTCCTCCCGGGACCACTGGCGCAGCAGTCCCTGGTGCGGGTAGCGGCCCCGGGCCACCAGGTCCGCGACCGTGATGCCCTCGGGGGCGATCGACGACTGCGGGAGCAGGCCGAGGGTGCGGGCCAGCTTCTTGGCGGGCCAGGAGCCGATGCGCTCGCCGTCCAGCAGCACGGCCCCGGCGGCGGGCCGCAGCACCCGGGCCAGGGCGCGCAGCGTGGTGGACTTGCCGCACGCGTTCGGCCCGACGATCACGGTGAACGAGCCGTCCGGAACGGCCACGTCCAGGCCCGTGGCGATGGTGCGCCGGTCGTAGGCCAGCGTCAGGTCCTCGCCGACGAGGCGGGGCTGCTTGTTGTCGCTCATATCCGTCCGCTCTTGCGTTCTCTCACCAGAAGCCACACCAGGTACCCGCCGCCGAGCAGGCCCGTCACCACGCCCACCGGCAGCTGGCGGCCGGAGACGGCGTGCTGGGCGAGCCAGTCGGCGGCGACCATCAGCGCCGCGCCCATGCACAGCGAGGCCGTCAGGTTGGGGCCGGTCGTGCGGGTCAGCCGCCGCGCGAGCTGCGGGGCGGTCAGCGCGATGAACGACACCGGCCCCGCCGCCGCGGCCGTCAACGCCGTCAGCAGCACCGCCGAGCCCAGCATCAGCACGCGGGTCGCCGTCACCGGAACGCCGAGGGCGAGGGCGGACTCGTCCCCCATCTCCAGCATCCGCAGCGGCCGGCCGAACCCGGCCACGACGAGCGGGACCAGGACCGCCAGCGCGATCAGCAGCGGGGCCGAGTCGCCCCAGTCGCGGCCGTCCAGCGAGCCGGTCAGCCACACCATCGCCCGCGCCGCCTCAAGGATCTTGGCCTGGGTGAGCAGGTAGCCGTTGACGCCGGTGAGGATCGCCGCGACGCCGATGCCGAACAGCACCAGGCGCTGCCCGTGCGCGCCGTGCCGTCCGGCCAGCGCGTGGATCGCCAGGCCCGCCAGCAGCGCGCCCGCCACCGATCCGGCCGCGACCGCCGCGCTGCCGCCGCCGACCAGCACGATCATCACCAGCGCCCCGGCGGCCGAGCCCTGGGAGAAGCCGAGGATGTCGGGGCTGCCGAGGGGGTTGCGGGTGAGCGACTGGAACAGCGCCCCGGCCAGGCCGAGGCCCGCGCCGACGGCCAGCGCGGTGCCGACGCGGGGCAGCCGCAGCTTGTTGACGATGAAGTCCTGCGCGGGGTCGCCGTTGCCGAGCAGGGTCCGCACGACCTCGGCGGGGCTCATCTGGAAGTCGCCGGAACCGATCAGCACGACGGCGACGGCGCCCGCCAGCAGCGCGCACCCCGCCGCCGCGACCAGCGCGCGCGGCCGGAACCGCCCCGACACCCCGGCGGCGCGGATGACCGCCTGCCTCACGCGGCCACCGCCTTGCGCCTGCGCACGAAGTACAGGAACACCGGCCCGCCGATGACGACGGTCAGCACGCCCGCCTGCACCTCCGACGGCCGCGCGACCACGCGGCCCAGCACGTCGGCGACCAGCATCAGCACCGGGGACAGCACCGCGCAGTAGGGCAGCAGCCAGCGCAGGTCGGGGCCGGTGAGGGCGCGCACCAGGTGCGGCACCATCAGCCCGACGAACGCGATCGGCCCGCACGCCGCCGTCGCCGCCCCGCACAGCAGCGTGATGACCACGACGCCGACGGCGCGGGCGCGCGCCGGGTTCGCGCCGAGCGCCTGCGCGGCGTCGTCGCCCATGGCCAGCGCGTTCAGCGGCCGCGCCAGCAGGAACGCGACCGCCAGCCCGGCCAGCGTGAACGGCAGGAGCTGCCACACGATCGACGCCTGCGCCGACGCCAGCGACCCCACGATCCAGAACCGCATCTGGTCGAGCGCGGCGGTGTCGAGCAGTTGCACGGCCTGCACGTAGGAGTACAGGGCGGCGTTGAGGGCGGCCCCGGCCAGCGCCAGCCGCGCCGGGGTGGCGCTGCGCCCGCCGCCGACCGCGTACAGCAGGACGGCGACCGCGCCGGACCCGGCGAACGCGAACCACACGAACCCGGCGAACGTCGACACCCCCAGGAACGAGATCGCCGTCACGACCGCCGCCGCCGCGCCCGCGTTGATGCCGAGGATGCCCGGGTCGGCCAGGGGGTTGCGGGTGAGGGTCTGCATCACCGCGCCCGCCACGCCCAGCGCCGCCCCGGCCAGCAGGCCGAGCAGGGTGCGGGGCAGCCGCATCTGGTGGACGACGCTGTAGCCGGGCGCGTCGGGGTCGACCAGTCCGCGCCAGGCGTCGCCGAGCGACATCGGCCGCGCGCCGACGCCGAGGCTGATCAGGGAGACGACGGCGAGCGCCAGCAGCGCCGCCAGCAACCCCGCCGAACGGGTCAGGCGGCGCGGCGGACCGGACGCCGTGCGGGTCGCCGCGGACGGCGACGGTGGGTGTGTGGTGAGGGACAACCTGGTGCTTCCGCGCATCGGGCGGCGACCGGGGTCGGCCCCGCCACTGGACAAAGGCTTAGGTTAGGTTAACCTAAGCCGGAACCGATCAATATGGGCACGCCCCGTTTAGTCACAAGGAATGACCGAAATGCCGAACCCCGCAGCCCGTTCCCTGTCCCGTCGCGGTCTGCTGACCGCCGGTGGCGCCGTCGCCGTCGGCGCCCTCCTCGCGGCCTGCGGCGGGAAGGAGAAGGACGGCGCGGCCGTCGCGGGCCAGGGGTCCGCCTCCGGCCCGTGGACGTTCACCGACGGCCGTGGCAAGCAGCTCAACCTGCCCGCCCGCCCGAAGCGCGTCGTCGCCTACGTCGGTGCCGCCGCCGCGCTGTGGGACTTCGGGATCCGCGACCAGATCATCGGCGTGTACGGCCCGGCCAAGCTGCCCAACGGCCGGCCCGACCCCCAGATCGGCGACGTGGACGTCGACAAGGTCACCGTCATCGGCAACGCCTACGGCGAGTTCAACATCGAGAAGTACGCCGCGCTGCGCCCCGAACTGCTGGTCGACCACATCTTCGTCCAGGACCAGCTCTTCTACGTCCCGGCCGAGCACAAGGACAAGATCTTCGCCGTGGCGCCCAGCGCCGGCGTCCTGGTCGGCCGCGTCCCGCTGCCCAAGGCGATCGAGAACTACGCCGCCCTCGCCGCCTCGCTCGGCGCGGACCTGAAGGCCGCCCCGGTCGTGGAGGCCAAGGCCCGCTTCGACCGCGCCGCGCAGGCCATCCGCGACGCCGTCAAGGCCAACCCCGGCGTGAAGGTCCTGGCGGGCGCGGGCATGGCCGACAACTTCTACGTCTCCAGCCCGGCCAAGAACTCCGACATCATGTACTTCAAGGAGCTGGGCGTCGACTTCGTCGTGCCGCAGCAGGTCGACAAGGACGGCTACTTCGAGGCGCTGAGCTGGGAGAACGCCGACAAGTACCACGCGGACGTCATCATGCTCGACGCCCGCACCCAGTCGCTGCAGCCCCCGGCGCTGGCGTCCAAGCCGACCTGGAAGGACCTGCCCGCGGTCAAGAACGACCAGGTCATCCCGTGGCACCCCGAGCCGAGGTTCTCCTGGGCGGGCTGCGCCCAGAACATGGAGGCCCTGGCCAACACCATCAAGTCCGCCAAGAAGGTCCGCTGACCCGGTAGCACCGGCCGAACAGGGAGCGTCCCCCCATGAGCGCCTTCGACTTCTTCGAGCTGCGCGTGCTGCGGACCGAGCGGCTCGGTCCGACGCTGCTGCGGATCACACTCGGCGGCGACCGCGCCGACGAGTTCGTCTCCGGCGGCCGCGACCAGCGGTTCAAGCTGTTCCTGCCGCACCCCCACCAGGAGACCCCGGTGGTCCCGGCCGACGCGGGCGAGGACGAGTGGTTCGCGCGATGGCGGGCCATGGACCCGGCCGAACGGGCGATCATGCGGACCTACACCGTCCGCGCCCAGCGTCCCGGCGAGATCGACGTGGACTTCGCCCTGCACGGTGACGGGGGCCCGGCCTCGCGCTGGGCCGCCTCCGCCCGGCCGGGCGACCCCGTCACGCTCATCGGCCCGCTCGTCGCCGACAACGGCGGGGTCGACTTCAACCCGCCGCGGGACGCCGACCGGATCCTGGTGTTCGCCGACGAGACGGCGCTCCCGGCCGCCGGGGGCATCCTGGAGTGGCTGCCCTCCGGGACCCGGGCGCACGCCTGGATCGAGGTCCCGCACGCCGCCGACCGCCAGGACTTCGAGGCCAAGGCCGACGTCGAGGTCACCTGGCTGGTCCGCGACGAGGGAGGGTCCCTGCTCGACGCCGTCCCCGCCGCCGACCTGCCGCTCGACGGCGCGCCGTACGCGTGGATCGCGGGAGAGTCCGGCACGGTGAAGAAGCTGCGCCGCCACCTGGTCAACGAGCGCGGCATGGACCGCAGGTCCGTGCGGTTCATGGGCTACTGGCGGCGCGGCGCGTCCGAGGAGGACCTGCTCGGCGAGGTCCTCCAGGGCAAGGACCCGCACACCTCCGAGGACTGAGCGGAGCGGCGGGCCGCCACCGGCGGGTGGGCGGCCACGCCGGGTCGGGTGGACGGGATCGTCCAGTTCGGCGGGGGGCGCGTGACGGAAAAGATCCTTCCGGCGCTTTAGGTCATAGGTGACTTTCGGGTCACGCTTCCTGTCCGTCCGTGGGAGCCTCCCTCGTCGAAGGAGCGGTCGCATGACCGAGACGATCAGCAGACCTACCCGGATCAACGGCGCCGCGCCCACCCCGGCCACCGTGGACACCGTCTCCGAGCGGGAGCTCCGGAGGCTGCTGGCGGCGCTCACCGCCGTGCACGACGGCGACTTCGGCGCCCGGCTGCCCCAGGACGGCGGCGGGCTGCCCGGCGAGATCGCCGCGGTCTTCAACGGCGTGGCCGGCCGGCTCTCCCGGCTCACCTCCGAGGTGACGCGCGTGGCCAGCGAGGCCGCCACCGGGGAACAGGCCGTCGTGCCCGGCGCGTCGGGGGCGTGGCGGGACCTGACCGACTCGGTGAACGTGATGGCGGACACCGCCGCGTCCGGGGACGGAGGCGAACTCCCGGCGACCATGGGCCACGAGCTGCGCTCCCCGCTCAACTCCATGCTCGTGCTGGCCCGGCTGCTCGCCCAGAACCCGACCCGCAACCTCACCCCCGAGCAGGTCCGGTACGCGGACACCATCCACTCCGCCGGGTCGGACCTGCTCCGGCTCATCAACGACCTCCTCGACCGGCCGAAGACCGACGCCGGGCGGTGGGAGGCCGGCGTCGAGCCGCTGGACCCGCGCGCGGTGCTGGACGACGTGCCCGCCCCGCGGGCGCCGGAGACGGCCGGGCCGGGCCGGTTGCTGGTGCTGGAGTCCCGGGAACGGGGCCTGCTGGAGCTGCTCGCCCGCGACGTGGAGGCCGACCTGCCCGGCGCCCGGGGGCCGCTGCGGATCACCGCCGTCACCGGCGCCGACGCCGCGATGCGGGCGCTGGCCGGGAAGGGGTTCCGCTGCGTGGTGCTGGACCTGGACGCCGACGACGCCGAGGCGTTCCTGCGGCGCCTGGACGCCGTCCCCGACCTGCGCGCCCTGCCGGTGCTGGCCTACCACGCCCGCACGCTGCCGCCCGCCCGGGAACACCTGCTGCGGAGCCTGGCCCGCACCCGCCCGCTGGAACGGCTGCCCAGCCTCGACGAGCTGCGCGAGCGCATCACCCTGCACCTGTCGGCGGAGGCGCCGCACGAGGTTCCGGCGCTGGACCCGCGGGCGGCCGAGGAGCCCGCCGCGCCCGCCGACGGCGGCCTGGCGGGCCGCCGGGTACTGGTCGTCGACGACGACGCCCGCAACGTCTATGCCCTCACCAGCGTCCTCGAACTGCACGGCGCGGAGGTCGTGTACGCCGACAACGGCCGCGCGGGCGTGGAGGCGCTGGCGAGCACCCCCGGCATCGACCTGGTGCTGATGGACGTGATGATGCCGGAGATGGACGGGTACGCCGCCACCGCCGCGATCCGCGCGATGCCCGAGCACGCCGACCTGCCGATCATCATGGTGACCGCCAAGGCGATGCCCGGCGACCGGGAGAGGTCCCTGGCCTGCGGCGCCAGCGACCACGTCACCAAGCCGGTGGACGCCGCCGACCTGCTCGCCCGGATGCGCGACCGGCTCGGCCCGTGACGGGACCGGTCCCTCACCAGGGGGTGTTCCACTCCCGGGAGGCGGGCTGGAGCTCGGGGAACGCGGCCGGGGTGCGGGTGACGTCCCAGCCCCGGTCCCGCGCGAGGCTCGCGAGGTGGATGGCCCCGTGGACGGCCGCGCCGCCGGGGTTGTTGTTGAAGTAGACGAAGACGTCCTCGTCCTTGCGCCAGACGCGGTCGATGTCGTCCATCCAGCGTTCGACGACCTCCTGGTCGTACATCGGCCACGGTTCGGCGGTGCCCTCGTGCAGGCGCACGAACGCCCAGCCGGCCGTCCGCCACAGCGGCGTGGCGGGCTTGTCGAGCATGTCCGCCCAGCACAGGGCCGCGCCGTGGCGTTCCAGGACGGTCCGCACCTCGTCGGTCCACCAGGAGTCGTGCCGGGGTTCGACGGCGACGCGGACGTCGCCGGGGAAGCAGCGCAGGCACTCGTCGAGGCGGTCGGGAGCGGCGCGCATGCGCGGCGGGAGCTGGAGGAGGATCGGGCCGAGCCGGTCGCCGAGGCCGCGCGCGGCCTCGACCAGGCCCTCCACCAGCTCCTTGGGGTCCTTCAGCCGCCTGGTGTGGGTGAGTTCGCGGCTCGCTTTGACGGCCATGACGAAGCCGTCGGGGAGCCGTTCCCGCCACCCCTCGAACGTGCGGCGCGCGACCGGGTAGTAGAAGGCGCTGTTGTTCTCGACGGTGTCGAACGACTCGGCGTAGTGCTCCAGCCAGCGCCGCTTGGACACGCCCTTCGGGTAGAACCCGCCCACCCAGTCGTCGTACGACCATCCTGAGGTGCCCACCATCATCGGCATGGCGGCTTCCTTCCCGGAAGGAGGCCGCCCTCACCTCACCGCCGGAGGATCACTGGTAGGCGGGCGCGAACCAGCGCGCCTTGTAGAACTGCGCCTGCGGCAGCGTCCGCGTGGCGTCCCACCTCCGCTTGCCGAAGAACTCGGCGGTGTCGGTGCACCAGGTGGTGGCGCAGCCCTGCTTGGGCCTGGTCAGCAGCACCTGCCCGGTGGCGGGGTGGTCGCCGACGGCCTTCACCAGCGGCAGGCCCTTCACCTTCGCGGCGTGCCGGAAGTCCTGGCGGAACTTCCGGGAGGTCTTGTCGTACTGGTACACGCCGGTGTTCGTGGTGATCCAGAGCCGGTCGCGGTCCCCGTGCACCGGGGCGAGGTCGTGCCCGCCGTAGGTGGGCAGCGTCTCGCGGCGCTTCTCGGTCAGCGTGGGGGCGGCGGCCGTTCCGCCGACCTCCAGCTCGACCAGGTGGTCGTCGCCGATCGCCCAGAGGGTGCGGCGGCGCGGGTCCCACAGCACGCCGTGCCCGCCCTTGAGCCTGAACTCGGTGTAGGCGCCGGCGGCGGGCCCCTGGGAGGCGGCGTAGACGCGGACCCATCCGCCGTGGCTCGCGGCGGCGGCGATGTTGCCGTCCGGCAGCAGCTCGGCGGCGTGGACGTTGCTGGGGCCGCCCGCGTGGGTGGCCCACAGGCGCCTGCCGGACGGGAACTCCACGGCGCCGATGTACCCGGCCGAGTCGCCGGACAGCACGTACAGCCTCCCGCCCGCGCGGCGGACCCGGACGTCGGAGATCGTCCCGAAGCCGGAGGCGACGTCGCCGAACCCGTTGGCGGCGGTCGGCCGCCACGTCCACACCCGCGCGGCGGGGTCGTCCCACCGCCGTCGCGCGGCGTCCAGCACGACGATCTGGTCGCCGCCCTGGTCGCCGCCGACGACCCAGCCGACCGCCTTGCCCTGCGTCCGGTCGGCGGGCGCGGCCAGCGCGGTCCGCAGCGTGGACGGCAGCGGGTCGGTGGGCGGAACGGGCGCGGCGTGAACGGGTGCGGCGGGTGCGGCGTGGGCGGGTGCGGGGACGAACGCCGCCACGGCGGCGGCGAGGGCCAGGGCGGGCGCGAACCGGCGCGGCATGGTGCCTCCAGGGGACCGGGAGCGAGGATGCCCCTGGAGCCTGCTGCGGCCAAGCGGACCCGCCGTGACGCCCGCCGGACCGCCGCGTGATCACCCGGTGACGGGCGGGTGGTCCAGGAAGGCGCGCATCTGCCGGATCTGCGCGGTGCGGGACCGTTCGACGCGCCCGGCCAGGTCCCGCGCGAACGCGTTGCCTCCCTTGCCCAGTTCGGCGCGTGCCATCTGCACCGCGTCGTCCTGGTGGGCGATCAGCACGTTGAGGAACCGGCGTTCGAACGCCGCGCCGCGCTCGCGCTCCAGCGCCTTGACGGCCCGGTCCCCGGAGGCGGGCATCCCGCCGTGCGCGGCGTGCCCGCGCGGGTCGGCGGTCGGCGGCTGCCGCCGTTCGCGCAGCCATCCGGCCATCGTCTGGATCTCGTTGACCTGCGTCGTCTCGATGGCGGCGGCGAGCGTCCGCACCTGCGGCCGGACCGGGCGGTCCCTGGCCAGCCGCGCGATGCGGACGCCCTCGCCGTGGTGGGCGACCATCATCTGCAGGAACATCACGTCGTCGGCGGTGAAGTCCCGCCCGCCCCGCCCGCCGCATCCGGCGAGCGGGGCGAGCAGGGCCAGCCCGAGGACGGCCGCCCCGAGACGCCGCGTTACGCCGCGCGCCACAGTGCCGGGGTGGACGGCGGTTCCCAGCCGGGGATCGCGGTGTGCGGCTGGAGGCAGACGTAGGACGCGCCGCCGTGGGTCACGCGGTCACCGGCCTGGTAGGCGGTCCCGGACGCCCAGGTCCCGCCCGGCTGCCCGGTCGGCGTCGGCGTGGGGGTGGGCGTCGGGGTGGGCGTGGAGGTGGGCGTGGAGGTGGGCGTGGGGGTCGGCGTCGGGCCGGTGGTGCCGCCGAAGTCCACGTCCGAGCAGGTGTAGAACGCCTCCTGGCTGCCCACCACGCGCTGCCAGATCGAGTAGATCAGGTGGCGGCCGGTGCGCTGCGGGAGGTTCAGCGTCCACTTGGTGAAGGTGGTGGGGTTCTGGTTCCGGAACGTGGCCAGGGGCTCCAGGTCCGACCAGCGCAGCGGCTGGGTCGGGCTCCAGCCCTGGCGGGTGATGTAGTACTCGAAGTTGCTGTTGGAGTGCGGCGCGCTGGCGTGGTACGTCACGGTCAGCGGGCCGGGCGCGACGCGCTTGGCGGGCCAGTCGGCGCGTTGCAGGTCGAGTCCGCGGTACTTCTCGCGGCCCGCGCTGCACAGCCTGCCGTCGGGGATGATCTCGCGGTGCCGTCCGCCCGCCTCCAGCAGCGACACCTCGTTCCAGTCGTAGAACGCCTGGGTGCCGCCCGCCGCGACGGCGGCCTTGCAGGCGTCGGACTTCGGAGTCTCGGGGCCCTCGTTCTTGCAGACGTAGACGCGGCTGGGCGGGTCGGACAGGGTGCCGTGCGCGTGGGCGGGCGCGGCGGGCGCCACGACGGCGGCGATCGAGGCGGCGGGGACCAGGGCGGCCGTGAGCGCGGCCTTGGCGGGGGTCTTCATGGAGCCAGGCTCCTCGGTCGGTACGGACAGGGCGGGGGGAACGTCCGGACGCATTTCCGACAGGAAAGTTTCCTATCGGATTGCGAGCACCGTAACCACCTGGTCATCTCCCGGCAAGGCCCGGCCCCGTCCCGGTCCCCGACCACCCCAGCTCACCGGGCGGACCGCCCGGCGCCCCGGGGAAGTTCGGCATGATCCGCCCATCCGGGGCCGCCCGCGTTGGCATGATCACTGCCGTTCCCCGGCCACCCCCGGCGCGTGCCTCAGGAGAACCGCCAGCGCGTGGCGCCGTGCGGTTCGGCGGTCGCGACCCCCACGGCGGCGTGCGGGGTGAAGCGGTACAGGTACCAGGGCGGCGGCCCGGCGCTCTGCGCGCTGTACGGGGCGGTCACCGCGTCCCCGTCGCGCTCGGACGGCCAGCCCGAGGCGCGGTAGAACGCCGTCACCCGGTCGATCTCGTCCGGGTCGGTGGTGCAGTGCGCCTCCCCCTCCAGCACGAGGTCGACGCCGGGCAGCCGGAACGACAGCGTGCAGGCGGGGTTGGCGGCCAGGTTCCGCGACTTGCGGGTGCCGGGACCGCTGGTGAAGTAGATCCACCCGCCGTCCTCGACGCACCCGATCCCCGCCGAGCGGGGCCGCCCGTCGGGACCGACGGTCCCCAGGAACTGCGCCGTCCCGGCCTTGGTCAGCTCGCCCAGCACCGCGGCCACCCGGCTCCAGGGAAGCTCGGCCTCCCCGTAGATGTTCAGGTCCTTCGCCGAAACGGGTTCGGGCAGCATCGGGTCCTCCTTCATCGTGCATCGTGCATCGTGCTTCGTCGTGCCGTCACGGGTCATGACCGGCCGCGACCGGAGAACTCATCGGCGCCGGCCCGGGCGAAAATGATCGGTGCGGAGCGGGCGGACGGTGCGAGGATGCCGCCATGCCCCTCGACTCCCATCTCCTCATGGCGTTCGCCGTCACCACCCTCGTCGCGATGATCACCCCGGGCCCGGACATGCTGTTCGTGCTGGGCTGCGGGATGCGCGGCGGCCCCCGCGCCGGGCTGCTGGCCACCGCCGGGGTCGCCACCAGCGAGGCCGTCCACGTCGCGGTCGCCGCCGCCGGGCTCGTCGCGCTGTTCGCGGCGGTCCCGGCCGCGTTCACCGTGGTGCGGGTCCTCGGCGCCGCCTACCTGATCTACCTGGGCGTCCAGATGATCCGCCACCGCGGCAGCGGCCTGGACGACGCCCCCGAGCGCGCGGGCGGCATGTCGGGCCGCCGCGCCTACCTCAACGGCCTGGTGACCAACCTGCTGAACCCGAAGATGGTCACCTTCACCCTCGCGTTCCTGCCCCAGTTCATCGACCCCGGCCTCGGGCACGTGTGGCTCCAGTTCGCGGTCCTGGGCGCCGTGCTGATCGCGCTGGAGTTCGTCGTCGACGGGCTGGTGGGCGTGCTGGCCGGACGGATCGGCGGCTGGCTGCGCCGCCGCCGGGCCGCCCACCGCCGCATCGACACCGCCACCGGCGGCCTGTTCATCGGGCTCGGCGTCCGCCTGGCCGCCGAACGCTGACGCGCCCCGGGGCCCCCTCCGTCAGGGGGCCCCGGACTCGGCGCGGCGGCACCGCTCGGCCGCGCACGCCCGCAGCCGGCCCAGCCAGGACGCCAGCCGCGGCTCGACCGGGTCGGTCCCGGCGAGGTTGCGCAGCTGGTGCGGGTCGGTCCACAGGTCGTACAGCTCGCGTTCCCGCGTGACGTACTCCAGGTACAGGTAGCGGTCGGTGCGCAGCCCGGCGAACGCCGGAAGGTACGCCTTCTCGCGGGTCGCGGGCGTGTAGGGCGGCGCGGAGTCGCCCGGCCCCGCCGGGCGGGTCGCCCGCGCCGTCCCGTGTTCCAGCAGGAACGCGTCGCGCCCCGAGGTCCCGCCGCCCTTGAGCAGCGACCGCAGCGACCGCCCGTCCACGAACGACGGCGCCCTGGCCCCGGCCAGCTCGGCGATGGTGGGCGCGATGTCGACGTTCCCGGCCAGCGCGTTCACCCGCCGCCCCGCCGGGACGCCCGGCCCGCGCACCACGAACGGGACGCGCGTGTCGCCCTCGTACCCGGTGTTCTTGCCGGGGGCCATCCGGTACTGGCCCATGTGGAATCCGTTGTCGGAGGTCACCACGAGATAGGTGTTCTTCAGGCGGCCCTTGGCGCGCAGCGCCTCCACCAGCGACTCCACCATCTCGTCGATCGCCGCGACCGACCGGGCCCGCTGCCGGAACAGCTCGTCCCACTCCTCCTTCTCCCCGCGCGTCACGCGGGGCAGCCGCCGCAGCTCGGCCGGGCGGCCCGTCATGTCGGGCGGGTCGTAGGCGGGACCGCGCGGAGCCTTCGCCCCCGGGTACAGCGAACGGTGCCGGGGCGCCGGGATCGCGGGCGGGTGCGGCGCGGTCGGGGTGACGTAGGCGAAGAACGGCCGTTTGTCGGCGGCGGCGACGAAGCCCCGCGCCTCCTCGGCCAGCACGTCGGTGAAGTACGTCCTGGGCGACGGCTTGCGGTGGACGATCCGCCCGTTGACGTTGAGGGTGTAGTCGAACCCCCGGAACGGGTTGCCCGCCACCGGGCTCACCCACGTGTCCCAGCCCGGCGGGACGTAGGTCTCCGGGACGCCGGGCGCCTGCTCGGGGTAGCCGTTGAGGTACTTGCCGAACAGACCGGTGCGGTAGCCCGCGCTGCGCAGCCAGGTGGCCAGCGTCGACTTCTCCTGGCCGCTCCCGTGGAACTCGCGGAACCCTCCGTTGGGCGGGTTGTTGCTCCAGACGCCGGTGTTGTGGGCGTACTGCCCGCGCAGCAGCGTCGCGCGGGACGGGCAGCACCAGGGCAGGTTCGCGTAGAAACGGCTCAGCGTGGTGCCCTGCTCGGCCAGCAGCCGCCGCACGCGAGGCATGTAGGGCATCAGGCTCTCGTCGAGGTCGTCGGCGAGCACGACGATGAAGTTGGGCCGGTCGGCGGGGGGTCGGGGACCGGGCCCGTCCGCGCGCGACCCCGGAAGGCAGGCGGTGAGGAGCAGCAGGAGGGCCGGCAGGTACCACAGGCGGTTGCGCAAGAGGGGGTTCTTCCTGGGGGTCAGCGGCGCACGCCGAAGCGGCGCCGGGGGCGGGGCGGGGCGGGCTGGAAGTCGGACCGGTCGACCATCGCCAGGACCGCCGCCGCGGCGGCGTCGGCGACCTGGTCGGGGGTGAGCGGCCGGTGCACGTCCCGTTCGGCGTCGAACCGCAGGTCGTCCAGGTCGCCCACGATCCGCGCCCCGGTGGCCTCCAGGTCGGCCACGTCCGCGCGGCTCCAGTCCTCCACCAGGTGCCGCGCCGAATCGGGCACCCCGACACGGGGACCGCGCCCGGACCGCGGCAGCAGGCCGCTCAGCAGGAGGCGCTCCCGCGCGGCCCGCGCGCTGTAGGTGTCCCAGCCCGCCTCCTCCAGCAGCCGGTTGAGGCGGACCAGCACCAGCGTCTCGGGCATGGTGAGCCCCGAGTGGGTCCGGCGCGTCAGCACCTGCTCCGGCGGCCGGCCGGCGAACTCCGCGACGCCGATCGCGGCGGTGAACAGCCGCCACAGCCGGTCGGGCGGCGACCCGGGGTTGACGACGACGGTGACGCGGTCCGCCCCGACCTCGCGGGCCCAGCGGCGCACCAGCCCCCCGATCGCGAACGCCCGCCAGTGGTGCTGGTCGTGCTCCAGCTCGATCGACTCGGGCCCCTGGTCCCGCTGGGCGGCGAGCGTCTCGAAGAACGTCCCGATCTCCTGGCGGCGGCCGTTGCGGACGTGCTGCTGCCACAGCGACGGCAGCGCCCGGCCCAGCCCGCGCGTGGTGATCACGACCTCGACCTCGGCGGGGGCGAACTCGCCGACGACCCGCCGCACCGCCGCCGAGCGCACCACCGACAGCGCCTCGGCCGAGATCAGGACCGTGCCGGGCCACTCGGCGGCCCTGGCCGCCAGGCGGGTCCACTTGTCCTCCTCGGCGGCGGCCCGCTCGGCGGACACCCAGGGGTACTCGGTGCCGAGCAGCCCGTAGGTCGCGCGCTCGTGGTTCTCCACGGCGTCGGGGAGCACGTCGCGCAGCGACGGGGGGAACAGCACGCCGGTCTCGGCGGCGAGCGCGTCGGCACAGTGCCCCAGAACCTCCTGGAGATAGGTGGTGCCCGACTTCTGCTGTCCGATATGGAGGATCACCTTCGCGGCCACGCGCGGCAGGTTAGTGACCCCCCGCCCGCTTTCCGGCGAAAACACGACCCCGTTCGGGAACGCTTCCCCGAACGTTCACCACCGCCCGGCCCCCTGCCCTCCCACGATCTTTTTGCGATACTCATGCAATCGCGAATCACTTGCAACAAGGGGATGACATGGTGCCGCAGCGGCTCGACGGGGCGGACATGACGGCGATCGCCGACCGGGTGTCGGCCCTCTACCGGCGGTGCTATCGGCTGCCGCCCTGGTCGGAGTCGCCCCGCCAGCTCGCCGACTACCACGGCAAGCTGCTGCTGGCCGCCCGGCGGACCGGGTTCACGGCGCTCACCCTCACCGAGCGGGACCGCCTGCTGGGGGTCTGCTACGGATGGCCGATGCCCGACGCGCTGGACGGCGACCGCGTGCACGACGCCGTGGTCGCCGCGTTCGGGCCGGAACGCGCCGCCGCGCTGGTCGGCGGATCCTTCACGGTCGCCGAGCTGTTCGTCGATCCCGGCGCCCAGGGCCGGGGCGTCGGGCGCGGGCTGCTGGAGGAGGCCGTGCGCGGGCGGCGTTCGGCGTGGCTGCTCACCTACGCCGGGTCGCCCGCGGCGCGCCTCTACCGGCGCCTGGGCTGGCGGGACCGGGGCCTGATGCCCGCCGACATGTACGAGGGGCACCGGCTGTCGCTGTTCACGCTCGGCCCCCGCACGTCCCCCTGAAACGGCGTCGGGCCCGCCTTGGGCGGGCCCGGAAGGGGTGGCTCCTGCGATTGGACTCGAACCAATAACCTGCCGGTTAACAGCCGGCTGCTCTGCCGATTGAGCTACGCAGGACCGCGTTCGCCGGGGTTCTCACGTCCCCCGGCGGCGCGCCTAGATTAGCGCACCCGTCGGGGATCTCGCACATCCACGCTGGCCAGCCGGGCGTGCGCTCCCCCACGCGAGCGGGCCTGCCGTCGGCCGGCTCCCCTACCCGCCCACCGCCGCGGCCTACGCCGAGGAACTCCGGACCATCGAGCGGGCCGCGCCGGCCCGTCCGGTCACGCCCGCCCTGTACGTCACGCTGTGCCTGGACCAGGACCCCGGCCGGGCGCAGCGGCGCCTGCGTGCCGGCATCGAGCGCTACTACGACGCCCCCTCGAAGCCGTCGCCTCGATCCAGAGCATGTTCGCCGGCACCCCCCGCCAGGCCGCCGACCGGCTCGGCGACCACGTCCGGGCCGGCGCCCGCCACCTGGTCGTCCGCCTGGCCACCGACGACCACGAGGCCGACCTGGAACGGTTCGCCGATCAGGTCCTGCCCCTGCTGCGCGCCCGCTGGTTCAAGAACGAGAAGCCCGGAGTCTAAAGTGATGATGTGGAGCAGCGAACGTACAACCAGTACTGCGCGACCGCGCGCACCCTCGACCTCGTCGGCGAGCGCTGGACGCTGCTGCTGGTCCGCGAGCTGCTGACCGGCCCCAAGCGGTTCGGCGACCTCCAGGCCAGCCTGCGCGGCCTGGGCACCGGGCTGCTGGCCGCCCGCCTGAAGCACCTGGAACGCGAGGGCCTCGCGCACAAGATCACGTTGCCGCCGCCCGCCCGCACCCCCGCCTACGCCCTCACCGAGGCCGGCGAGGAGCTCGCCCCCGCCGTCCTGTCCCTGGCCCGCTGGGGGCTGAAGTGGGCGATGGGCGAACGGCGCGAGGACGAGACCTTCCACCCCGGCTGGGCGCTCCTCGGCCTGCGCGCCTGCTTCGACGCCGAGGCCGCCGCCGGGCTCCGCGCGGTGTACGAGTTCCGCATCGACGACGAGGTCTTCCACACCCGGGTCGACGACGGCACCATCGAGGCGCTGCACGGCCCCGCCCAGCACCCGGACGCCACCATCACCCTGGACCAGGAGACCTTCCTGCACGTGGCCGGTCAGCGCCTCACCCTCGCCGAGGCGGTCGAGGGCGGCGCCGCGTCGGCGTCCGGCGACGCCGAGGCCCTGCGCAGGCTGCGGGGGCTGTTCCGGCTGCCGCCCCAGCGCTCCCGCAAGCCCCCGCGGGCCGCGTCCTGACCGTCCCCGGCCACTGGGGGAGACGAAACGCGTCAGGGCCCGTCCGGAATTGCCGGACGGGCCCTGATCCGCGTCTGTGATCCTGCTCCCGCGATTGGACTCGAACCAATAACCTGCCGGTTAACAGCCGGCTGCTCTGCCGATTGAGCTACGCGGGATCGTTCCTGCTCCCGGGGCTTTCTTTCGTCCGCCCCCGGCGACACGATTAGGTTAGCGCATCGGAGGACCACTCCGCGCACCCATATCGCGGGGCCGGGATGGAGCCCGTTCTCGTGGGTATGCCAGGGGAACGGTTCCACTTGATCAAGGGGGTGGCATGAAGATCCGTACTCCGTTCATCGCCGGGGCGGCCGTCGGCTACGTGCTCGGCACCAGGGCGGGCCGCGAGCGGTACGAGCAGATGATGCGGATGACGCGGAAGGTCATGGAGAACCCGCGGGTCCAGGAGACCACCGGGGTCCTCTACGCCAAGGGCGGCGAGATCGCCGGGGTCGCCCGCGACCGGGCCGGCGAGGTGGCCTCGGCCGCCTGGCACCGGGTTCCCGACCAGATCGGGGAGCGGATCCCGGGGAAGGGACGGCGCGTCCCCGAGGAATACCAGGATCCGCGCCGCGAGGCCTCCGCCAAGCCGTACTGAACGCCCGTGACGGCGGGCCCCTCAGGGGGCCCGCCGGGCACGGCCGCGGGCCGGGTCAGAGCCCGGTCTGACGGCGCAGGTCCTCCAGGATCTGCTCCGCCCGCGCCCGCAGACCGGGATCGGCCGGGTCCAGACCCGCGTCGAAGACGAACGACCAGCGGACCGTCCCGTCCGCCGGGGAACGCCGGCCCGCGATCCGCACCGAGCCGCCGCCCGGCAGCTTCGCCTGGTGGTTGACCGCGATGGTGGCGGTGACGCGCTCGCGGACCGTCTCGGGGACCGAACCGGGCTCGGTGAGGCGGACGTGGTGCTCGGGCCCCCCGCCGGTCTCCTGGACGTGCAGCCAGCCGTCCTTCCACGACGCCTGGTCCACGTTCTCCCAGGGGACGCGGGTGAAGCCGCCCTCGGCGGTCGGCACGTGGAGGGCCAGCGACGTGGCGACGACGTGGGAGCCGCCCCGGGTGGGGGCGACGGCCAGGGCGCGTTCGCCCCGGACGAAGGACTCGCGGACGGCGGCGGGCGGCCGGGGGCCCCGGAGAAGGCGCATGCCCCCACGTTAGGGGATCAGGCCGCCCTGGGTGCGCGCCGGGCGCCGAGCAGGTCCAGCACGAGCGCCGCCGACCAGCTGTAGTCGTGGCTGCCCCGGCCGGTGCCGTCGAACGGGTCGAAGTACTCGCGGAACCCCGACTGCCGGACCAGCCGCAGCGTGGACCCGTACAGCAGGTCCGCGATCACCGTCAGGCCGTGGCCGAGGGCCCCGTGCCACAGCAGCCAGTTGGTGTTGATCCAGGTGGGGCCGCGCCAGAACCCGCCCCGGTCGAACGCCGGGGCCTGGATGTCGCAGGTCGGCACCGGATATCCGGCCGCCCCGGCGAACCGCGCCGACAGCAGCATGTCCACCAGATTGCGGACGGTGGCCGCCGGGAGCTCGGGGTCGAGCAGCGGCGCGAACGACGCCACCGTCACCACCGGCAGCAGCCGGTCCTCGCGCAGGTCGCGGGCGCGGAAGCAGCCGGTGTCGCGGTCCCAGAGCCGGTCCAGCATGGCGTGGTGGACGCGTTCGGCGCGTTCGCGGTGCGGGACGGCGTCGCCGCCGACGATCACGGCCAGTTCGGCCAGGGCGTGCGTGGAGGCCAGGTAGGTGGCGTTGACCAGCGGGTCCTCGACGGCGAACGGGTGCTCCTCGCGCAGGTAGTCGTGGCTGTAGCCGGTCTCGCGCAGCAGCGTCACCAGCCACACGTAGCGGTCGTAGTCCTCGCCGGTCGGCAGGGTGCGGGAGACGCGGTGCGGGGCGTAGGCGGTGGGCGGCAGCTGGAGCGCGGCCAGCGGCCGGTCCCAGGCGGGGCTGTTGTCCAGGCCCGACTCCCAGGGGTGGCAGATGGAGACCAGGCCCGTTCCCTCGTAGTCGCGGACCTCGGCCAGGTAGCGGTGCTGGGCGACGAGCTTGGGGTAGAGGCGGGCGAGGAAGTCGCGGCTCAGCTCGGTGTCGGGGGCGCACTCGTGCAGGCGGAGCGCGGCCAGGGCGTGCAGCGGCGGATGGGTGAGGCCGGAGGTGACCACCCCGCGCGGCCCGGCGCGCTGCCGGTCGCTGCACCACAGCTCGGGACCGGGGAAGTAGCCGTGGCGGGCGACGGCGGAGTTGAACACCACGTGCGGGAGCAGGCCGTCGCCCCACTGGCCGCGGAACAGCGACAGCAGCTCGCGTCGGGCCCGTTCGGGGCGGTGGCGGGCCAGGCCGAGCGCGACGAACGCCGAGTCCCAGCTCCACTGGTGGGGATACAGGCCGGGGGACGGAACCGTGGCCGTCCCGGTCCAGTTGGCGTCCAGGACCCGCGCCGCGGCCTGCCAGAGCGCGGTCTCGTCACCGGTCAGACGGGCACTCATGAGCTCAGCGTGAACCCCCGATCGCGTTCTGGCCGCCCTCCGCGGGAGACCGTCCGGAACGATGGGCTAACGCGATTGTTCCCACGAATGCCCGCCGCGACGACCCTTTGGCCGTCGTCGTTTACCTTCGTCCGGCGGCGCTCCCCGGTGATTCACTACTGCGCGTCAGCAGCCACGCGACGATCTCCTCGCCCGCCGCGACGCCGGAGGCGCCGGTGACGGCGACGTGCGGGGCGGTCCAGCCGGTGTCGTGCAGCTCGCCGTGGGCGGGGCGGATCGCGGCGTCGGCGGCGGCGAGCAGCTCGGTGTCGAGCAGGGAGTCCCCGGCGGCCAGCAGGGTCGCGCCGCCGACGCGGGTCATCACCTCGGCCGCCGCGGCCGCCTTGGTGAGCGCCTCGGGCAGGCAGTACACCTTGCGGCCCTGCAGGGAGGTGCGCCAGCCGCGTTCGGCGCACCAGCCGGTCAGGTCCTCCACCCAGGCCGGGGGCAGGGCGGCGCGTTCCACGACGGCGTAGGCGAACAGGTCCGACGCCACGCGCCGCTTGAGCACGAAGTCGCCGCCGATCCGCGCCAGGTGCTCGCGGATCTCGGCCAGCGGCGCGGCGGACCCGGCGTTGCGGGAGCGGACGACCGCCGCCCAGTCGGGGTCGTCCACGCCGTCGACCAGGATGTGGCCGCCGTTGGCGCAGATCGCGTAGGCGGGCGGCTTCTCCAGCAGGTGGACGCGCGCGTACTGTTCGGGCGTGCGCGTCGTGGTCGGCACGAACGTGGTCGCGGCGGCGAGGTCGGCCAGGCCGCGCGCCGCGGTCTCGGTCAGGTAGGACAGCGGCGCGCCCTGGTAGAACTCCACGCACAGCACGCGCGGCATCGTCTCGTCGGGCCCGGCCAGGCCCATCGCGGCGGCGGAGTAGATCAGGGTGCGGTCCAGGTCGGAGCAGACGACCGGGGTCACTGGACGGCCCCCCGCGCGAAGTCGGGGTGGACCAGGCCCATGCAGGCGTAGGGGAACGCGTCCGGCGGGACGTCGACGACGGGCACGTCGCGTTCGGCGGCCAGCAGGCGGATGTGGGCGAGGTCGTCGCCGACGTCGGTGCGGGCCAGCACCTTCCACGGGACGCGCCGCAGCAGCACCCGCGTGGTCTCCCCCACGCCCGGCTTGACCTTGTTGAGGTCGTCGACGCCGTGCTCGGCGGCGACGCGGCGCACCGCCTCCCAGCCCGACCAGTCGGGGGCGCGGTCGGAGGCGTGCAGGTCGGAGGCGTCCTTGGCGACGCGGTCGGCGATGTTGGGGAACCACGCCGCCACCGCGTCCAGGAACACCGCCGACACGTCCGCGCCGGCCAGCTCCCGGTAGAACTTCGCGCCGTGGAAGTCGCCGGGGCCGATGAGGTCGTCGTTCAGGACGGTACGGCTGACCAGCCCGGACACGGTGGAGTTCAGCGCGGCCGAGGGGATGAGGAAGTCGTCGCGGGTGCCGTGCAGCGGGGTGCAGCGGCCCGGGTCGGCCAGCACCGCCAGGTCGCCGGGGAACAGCGCCTCCGCGGCGTGCTCCTCCAGGGCGGCCGCCAGCTCCCTGGTGATCGCGCCCTTGCCGGTCCAGCCGTCCACGAACATCACCCGCGCGGGGTCGTGGCGGGCGGCCAGGTAGCGCAGCGCGTTGCGGTCGATGCCCCGGTCGCGCACGATGCTGACGGCGTAGTGCGGCAGGTCGAGGCCGTGCGCGAACCGGGCCCAGCGGCGCATCAGCACGCCGACCGGCGTTCCGGCGCGGGCCAGGGAGACCAGGACGGCGTCGGGTCCGCGCTCCCGCAGGACCAGCTCGGTGACCAGGCCGACGGCGTGGGCGACGCGTTCGGCCGACGCCTCCAGCGCCTGGTGGAAGAGCCGCAGGTAGGCGGGGCCGGGCTGGTACTCGATCGGCAGCGACTCGGCGTAGTGGGCGCGCCCGGACTGGACGGCGGCCTCGCGTTCCTCGGCGGGCGCCTCCAGCCGGACGTCCGACAGGTCCTTCAGCAGCCAGGTCACGTCCTCGGCGGGGTAGCTGCCGAACCGCGGCCCGTACAACGGGGTCACAGACTCTCCTTCCGGCGGGCGGGGACCGCCGCCAGGGTCACGGGGGCGAGGGCGCGCAGCCGGGCCAGCAGCCCGTCCGCGAGGGCCGGGGTGTCGCCCACGTCGTCGACGACCAGCACGATCGCGTCGAACGCGCGGGCGGGGTCGCGGCCGGGATCGACGTTGTAGGCGTACCGCTCCCCCGGCCCGTCGGCGGGGTCGTCGTGCGCGGGGAACACGAGCCGGGTGCGGATGGCGTAGCCGGGGTCGTCCACGGCGAGCACCGGCGACCGCGTGGTGGTGGAGTACCGGACGTCGGCGCCGGGCAGCAGCTCCGCCACGGCCCCGGCCAGCCGCAGCGGGACGTACATCAGCTCCTCGAAGCCGAGCACCAGCACGCGGGCGGCGCCGCCGGGGAGCGAGGCGGCCAGGCGCCCGGCCATGCCGGGCAGCTCCTTCTCCAGCCGGAGCCGGTGCTCGGGCAGGAACCCGTGCCTGCCGCCGTCGGGCAGCCCCTCCGGCCAGGCGAGGTCGACGCGCGTCACCGGGAACGCGCCGGTGCGCACGGGGTCGGCGGAATGGCGTTCCACCTCGGCCACCAGCGCCCGGCCCGCCTCCAGAATGTCGTCCGGCAGCTCGACGCGGCCCGTGGCCAGGGCGACGGTGTCGATGCGCGTGCCCAGCTCGCCGGCCAGGGTGCGGGTCGCGGCCCGGGACGCGCCGTCGCGCAGGTCCACCAGGGCCGCCACCACGTAGCGAGCGCGCGGGCGGACGGCGTGCAGGGCGCGGATCGTGTTGAGGACCGTGCGGCCCGTGGACAGCTCGTCGTCCACCAGGACCAGGGGCGCGTCCCGGTCCAGCTCGGCCGGATCGGAGGGCAGCAGCAGGTGGCTGGTGGCGTGGCTGTGCTCCTCCTCGAAGCCGCCGTAGGTCGCGAAGCCGGGCACGGGCCGCCGCGTCGAGTGCAGGTAGTAGGCCCCGCCCAGCGCGTCGGCCACCGCGTGCCCCAGCGCCGTGGCGGTCTCGGCGTAGCCGACGACCAGCGCGTCCTCGCCGGTCAGGTCCCGGACCAGTCCGCCCAGCCGCAGACCCGAGCCGTACACCAGGGCGGGATCGGTGGGGACGTGCTTGCCCAGCACCGCCGAGACCAGCAGATGGGCACGCCGGGGGTTGCGGCGGACCGCCAAACCCACCAGGTCGCGCAGGCCCTCACCCACGGGGCGGACGCCGAGCCGGGCCTCGACCCACTCCCCCGTCCAGGTCATCGGGCCCCCGCCCACTGCGGGTCGGCCGCCTCCAGCAGCTCCACGAACGTCACTCCCTCGGCCGCCACGCCGAACACCCGCGCGCGCGTCATCAGGCGTTCGGCCCAGGCGCGGTGCGGCTTGGCCTCGTTCATCTTGTTGGCGTAGGCGCTGGCCATCGCGCCTCCCCCGGCGACGCAGAGGATGTCGGAGGCGTCGCTGTACTCCTCGTGCGTCACGACCGACAGGGCGTGGACGGCCGCCACGTGCGAGGGGTGGATGACGGTCTTGCCGGTGAGGCCGTTGGCCTTGTCCAGATGGACCTCGCGGATCAGGCCGTCCAGGTCGGAGGTGATGATCCGCTGGCGCAGCGGCGCGGCCTGCAGCGCCTCGAACGGCGTCTGCCGCAGCTGCGGCTTGAACATCCGCTCCCCGGCCGAGAAGTACTCCCACACCGGCCCGGTGATCACGAAGCCGGTGCCGTCGGCGCGGCCCAGCACGTTGACCACGTCGTGGATCGCGCCCGCGACCTGCCCGATGTCGTAGATCGTCAGGTCCGGGGGGCGGCGCAGCCCGTAGGCCGACGACAGGTCGGTGGCGCCCAGCCGCACGGCGAGGACCTGCTCGCGGTGCTTGTCCAGCAGCCGCGCGACGTCGGCGAGCATCTCGGCGCGGGTCTCGGCGTACACCGCCTCGCGCGACTCGATCACCGGCATCGCCAGCAGCCGCCGCCCGGTGGCCTCGGCGGTGTCCCGCAGCGCCTCCAGGAACGTCCCGCCGGCGCGGGCGGTGAACTTCGGCAGCACGAACCCGGTGACCACGTCCAGGGCGGGGCCGAGCCGGGCGGCCAGGTCGCCGATCTGCCCGGGCGCGCGGATCCGCAGGAACAGCAGCGGCGCGCCGTCGTCGGGGTCGCCGGCCTCCCGGTCGTGCAGCAGCCGCAGCTGGGCGACGGTGTTGGCCTCGGCGAAGGCGAGGTCGGCGTCGGCGATCGCGTCCTCCAGGCACACCACCATGCTGCGCACGCCCCGGCGGGCGGCCTTGGCGATGTCGTCGGCCAGCGCCGGGCGGGTGGCGGGGCTGTAGAGGGTCGCGCCGAGCGCCACCGCGAGGACCCCGGGGTCGTCCCGGCGGGTGAAGGCGCGGGGCTGCCGGAAGAACAGGCGTTTGCGGAGCGCGGGATCGATGTGGTCAAAGTGCCGCATTCCTGGCCTGTCCTCCCTGACGCCCTGATCCAGCTCCAGGGTATGCACCACAAAGCCAAGATTCGGTCATACAAGAAAACGCCGGCGGGCATCGGATGATGCCCGCCGGCGCCGTTCCGCCGGTGTCCGGCGTCGTGGGTGGGCCGAAGGTCACAGGTGGGCCGAGACCTCCGGCAGCAGGTCCTGGAACGTGCGGCCGTTGGCGATCGCGCCGATCGCGGTCATCGACCAGCCGGCGCCGTCCCGCGACACCTTCGCCATGATCTGCGCGTTGTGCCGCCCGGAGCCGGTCAGCTCGTAGCGCGCGATCTCCTGGCCGGTCCCCTCGTCCACCAGGCGGCAGAACGCGTTCTCGATCTGCGAGAAGTCCTGCCCGGTGAACGAGTTCACGGTGAACACGAGCTGGGTGACGTTGGCCGGGACCTTCGTCAGGTCCACGTTGACGACCTCGTCGTCCCCCTCGCCCTCACCGGTGAGGTTGTCGCCGGTGTGCTGGACCGACCCGTCCTTGCTGCGCAGCTGCCGGAACCACACCGCGTCGACGAGGTTGCGCCCGGCGTCGAACAGCAGGCAGGAGGCGTCCAGGTCGATGGACTGGGCCGTCTTGCGCCCGAACAGGCCCTTCTTGGTGATCGCGTCCCAGCCCAGGCCCATCCGGACCCGGGACAGGGTGCCGCCACCCGGTTTGGTGAGCGATACCCGCTCACCCTTCTTCAGCGAGACCGACATCATCGTCTCCTCGTGGGGTCGGGCTCACACGCCCGTGGAATGGAGTTGCTTGTCCTTGGGGGCGTCCGCCTCGCCCTCGTTGCGGTTGCGGACCACCGAGGAGACGAACGCCGCGATGATCAGGCCCGCGCCCAGCCCACCGGTGATCCACTCGGGCACGTGGTGCCCGATGCCGATCAGCATGCAGACCGCCAGCCCGCCGATCGCCCAGTGCGCGCCGTGCTCCAGGTAGACGTACTCGTGCAGGGTCCCCTTGCGGACCAGGAACACCGTCAGCGACCGGATGTACATCGCGCCGATGCCGAGGCCCAGGGCGATCACGATCGGGTCGGTGCTGATCGCGAACGCGCCGATGACGCCGTCGAAGGAGAACGAGGCGTCCAGCACCTCCAGGTAGAGGAACAGGAAGAAGCCCGCCTTGCCGGTGGCCAGGGCCAGCGGGCTCGGCCCGCCGCCGCGCGCCCTCTCCTTCTCCTCGCCCTCGTCCTCGTCCTCGTCGTCGTCCAGTCCCGCCTCGGCGAACAGCTCGCCCAGCCCGTTGACCAGGATGTAGGTGATCATGCCGAGCACGCCGGCGATCATCACCTCGCCGGGGTCCTTGGCCCACAGGCTGGCCGCCACCGCCAGCGCGCCGCCGGCGATGACGACCGAGAGCTGGTCGAGCTTGCCGATCTTGGCCAGCGGGCGTTCCAGCCAGGTCAGCCAGTGGACGTCGCGCTCCTCGAACACGAAGTCCAGGAACAGCATCAGCAGGAACATGCCGCCGAACGCCGCGATCGTCGGATAGGCGGCGTTCATGGCCGTCTCGTAGGCCTTCTCGTCCCGGAGCGCCAGGTCGAAGGCCTCGATGGGACCCAGTTTGGCCGTGAGCGCCACGATGACCAGCGGGAAGACCAACCGCATGCCGAACACCGCGATGGCGATGCCGATCGTGAGGAAGATCTTCTGCCAGAACGGGCTCATGCGGTCCAACACCTTGGCGTTCACCACGGCGTTGTCGAACGACAGTGAGATCTCGAGGATGGCCAGCACGGTCACCAGCGCGAGGCCGGTTCCCTGGTCATAGACGAAGGCGGCGACCAGACCGGCGGCCGTGACGGCGAAGGACCACCCGAAGGTGCGAAGAATCATTCTGCTATCTCTGCTCTGGGCGCGGTCGGCGTCAGCCGACGTTCACGCCGAAGTCCATGGCGATGCCGGCCAGGCCCGAGGCGTAGCCCTGGCCGACGGCCCGGAACTTCCACTCCCCGCCGTGCCGGTACAGCTCCCCGAAGACCATGGCGGTCTCGGTGGAGGCGTCCTCGGTCAGGTCGAACCGGGCCAGCTCGTTGTCGTCGGCCCGGTTGACGATGCGGATGAAGGCGTTGCGGACCTGCCCGAAGTTCTGCGCCCGCGACTCCGCGTCGTAGATCGAGACCGGGAAGACGATGCGGTCGCACTCCGGCGGGACGCGGCTGAGGTCGACGTTGATGACCTCGTCGTCGCCCTCGCCCTCACCGGTGAGGTTGTCGCCGGTGTGCTCGACCGAGCCGTCGGGGCTCTTGAGGTTGTTGAAGAACACGAAGTGCTGGTCGGAGAGTACCTTGCCCCCGCCGCCGAGCATCAGCGCCGAGGCGTCCAGGTCGAAGTCGGCCCCGGTCGTCGCCCGGACGTCCCATCCCAGACCCACCGAGACGGCGGTCAGGTTCGGGGCCGCCTTCGTCAGCGAGACGTTGCCGCCCTTGGCCAGCGAAACTCCCATGATCGTCCTCTTCCCGGTAGGTGGCGGTTGAAGCGCAGGTGTCCCGGATGTCTCAGATGTTGACACCGAAGTCCATGGCGATGCCGGCCAGGCCCGAGGCGTACCCCTGGCCCACCGCGCGGAACTTCCACTCGGAGCCGTTGCGGTAGAGCTCGCCGAACACCATCGCGGTCTCCGTCGAGGCGTCCTCGGTCAGGTCGTAGCGGGCCATCTCGGTGCCGTCGGCCTCGTTGACGACGCGGATGTAGGCGTTGCGGACCTGCCCGAAGTTCTGGCCGCGCGCGTCGGCCTCGTAGACCGACACGGCGAACGCGACGCGCTCGGCGGCGTCGGGCATCGCGCCGAAGTTCACGGTGATCTGCTCGTCGTCGCCCTCGCCCGCGCCGGTCTTGTTGTCCCCGGTGTGCACCACCGCGCCGTCGGGGGTGCGCAGGTTGTTGAAGAACACGAAGTGCTGGTCAGTGATGATCTTTCCGGAGGCGTCCAGCACCAGCGCCGAGGCGTCCAGGTCGAAGTCCGTCCCGGTGGTGGTCCGCAGGTCCCAGCCGAGCCCGACGCTGACCGACGTCAGTCCCGGCGCCTGCTTGGTGAGCGAGACGTTGCCGCCCTTGCTGAGACTGACACCCATCAGTGCCCCTCCAAGATCGTTTCGCGGTCGGCCGAAGGCCGTGGTCCGGCTATACCGACGCAGTTGCGATGGTATCCGTTCCTCCTGGCCAGGTCCCCCCGGTGCCACAGCCGTCTCATGACCGCCATGCGCCACCGGCGGTGAACACACCGCCCGTTCTGGGGGAGACTTGGGGAAGGCGAAGGGAGACAGCGTTGCGGGGAGCGGGCGACCAGCGGCGTAGGGGATCGGAGGCCGCGGTCGCGGCCAGGGACGCCGCCGCGGAGGCCTTCTACGAGATGGACCGCGCGCAGAAGTTCGTGCGCGGCAGGGTGACGTTGTTCGCCGACCTCGACGCCGCCGCGGCCGAACCGGCGCGCCGCGAGATGGACCGGCTCGACGAGACCGCCAACGCCGCCTCGGTGGAGTACATCGGCCTGCTGGACGCCCACCCGCTGGACGACCCGGACCGCCCGCCGCACGAGTACGAGTCCGCGCGGCGCGCGCTGCTCGGCGTCGCCGACCGCCTGAGGAGGGTCACCGGCGACCTCAACCGCTTCGCCGAACGCCTCGCGCCGCAGATGGCGCGGCTGGAGGCGGCGCTGGACCAGCTACCGCCGCGGCTCGCGGCGGCCCGGGAGGCGGTGGCCGCCGCCGAGGCCGTCGTGGCGGAGGCGCGCGCGGCGGGCATGGACGCCTCCGATCCCGAGGCGGAGCTGGAGCGGGCGCGGCGGGCGCTGGCGGTGCTGTCGTCGCAGGGGCTCGGCGGTCTCGGGCTGAACGGCGCGCTGGAGCAGGCCGAGGAGGCCCGGCGGACCGCCGACCGCGCCCGCGAGGCCGCCGCCGAACTGCCGCGGCTCGCGCAGAAGACCCGCAACTCGCTGGCGTCGGTCCGCACCCGCGCCGACGCCGTCGCCGGGCGGGTCGCCTCCGTCCGCGACGCGATGAAGACGCTGCTGCGCGACTACTCGCAGGCGTGCTGGCAGGACCTCAAGGGCGCGCCCGAGGCGATCGAGGCCGGGGTGGAGCGCGCCCGCGAACGCCTCAACGAGGCGTCGGCGCACATCGCCCGCACCGAGTGGAAGGACGCGCAGCTCGCGCTGACGGCGGCCCGCACCGAGCTGAACGCCGCCGACCGCCGCGCCTCGCGGGTGACGGGCCGGGTCACCGAGCTGAAGGCGGTGCGGGAGGACCCGGAGAAGCCCGCCGAGGCGGCGCGCTTCGCCATCCGCGACGCCCAGCGCCTGGCGGTGATCCAGCCGGGCGGCGCGGCGCCCCACCACGCCCGCGCGCTCGACGCCCTGGTGGAACGCCTGGAACACGCCCCGCGGCGGCTGACCGGCCCGCACCCGGACTACTGGGCCTACCTCCAGGAGCTGGAGGCCATCCGGACGGCGGCGGGCGACGTGGTCACCCGCATCCGCTCCGAACGCGCCGCGCAGGGCCACTAACGTTTCCCAGCCGTGGACTCGGCGAGCGCGGCATCGCTCCGGGCCCGCAGGTCAGGTGGCGCGCTCGTCCGCGTGGCCGAGGCCCACCGTGAAACAGGTCTCGGCCGAACGGGGACGACTCTTGCCCGGCTCAGCGCGGCCGGTCGTGCAGGCCGATGGTGAGGTTGCGCGCGGCCATCGGCGGCTGGCCCGGCTGCGGCTCCACGTACGGCGGGATCCCGCCGGGAGGCCCCTGGTGCCCCGCCACCGGCTTGGCGTGGTCGTGCGGCTGGGCGGGCCGCCCCTGCGACGGCTCGGCCCACACGGCGGTGCCGTAGGCGCAGACCTCGTGCGAACCGTCCGCCAGCACGGCGGTGTCGAAGCACATGCCCACCACCGCGTTGGCGCCCTTGCGGCGGGCGTCCTCGGCCAGCCGGTCGATCGCCTCGCGGCGCGCCGCCCCCAGACCGACTCCCGGCTGCTCCCCGGTCACCCGGAACGTCGCGCTGCTGGACGCGCCCGGATGCGGAGCCGCGCTCTGCACCCCCTGGACGGCCGTCCCCAGGACCTCGCCGAGCACGTTGCGCACCTCGTACCCGGCCAGGCCGTCAGTCGTCACGATCAGCATGGGCACCACCGTAGACCACGGATGCGACATTCCACCGTCTAACCGGCGTCCAGCACCTGTTCGACGGCGCTCGTCCCGGTCCCGTCCCGCGACTCCCACTCCCAGCTCTCCTCCAGCCGCACCCGCCCGTCCGGCAGCATGACGACCTTCGACACGCAGTGGCCGTTGGAGGTCTCCCCGGCGGTGTTGAGCTGGCTGTAGCGGAAGTCGAGCACGTCGCCGCGCCGGGTGCCGACCAGGAACCCGCGCCGGATCGCGCCGCCGGAGTACTCGCCCCAGATCTCGCCGCCGGCCTCGTGGTAGGTGAACAGGGTGGCGGGGGCGATCTCGCCGCCCACGACGTCGGCGACGGCCCGGAACCGCAGGCCGTCCAGCGAGGGGGTCTCCATGCGCGGGAGCGTACGCGACCGGCCCCCGCCGAGGGTCGGCGGGGGCCGGTGGGGTGCGCGCGATCCGTCGCCTCGCGCCGTCCCGGCCGTTCCCCGTCCCGGCCGGAAGGCACGCGGATCAGTCGAGGTACTCCCGGAGCATCTGCGCCCGGGACGGATGACGGAGCTTGGCCAGGGTCTTGGACTCGATCTGGCGGATGCGTTCCCGCGTCACACCGAACTCGCGGCCGACCTCCTCCAGGGTGCGGGGATGACCGTCGGTCAGCCCGAACCGCAGTTGGATGATCCGCTGCTCGCGGTCCGACAGCGTTCCCAGGATGTCCTCCAGCTGGTCCTGGAGGAGGATGAACGCCGCCGCCTCGATCGGCACGACCGCGTCGGCGTCCTCGATGAAGTCGCCCAGATCGGAATCCTCCTCCCCGATGGGCGACTGCAACGACACCGGTTCCTGGGCGATCCGCTGGATCTCCACGACCCGGACGGGGGTCAGCCCCATCTCCCGGCCGATCTCCTCGGGACTGGGTTCCCGTCCCAGGTCCTGGTGCAGCTGCCGCTGCACCCGGACCAGCTTGTTGATGGTCTCCACCATGTGCACCGGGATCCGGATGGTCCGGGCCTGGTCGGCGATCGCCCGCGTGATCGCCTGGCGGATCCACCACGTCGCGTAGGTCGAGAACTTGAATCCCTTGGTGTAGTCGAATTTCTCGACGGCACGGATGAGTCCGAGATTTCCCTCCTGGATCAGGTCGAGGAACAGCATCCCCCGACCCACGTAGCGTTTGGCGATCGAGACCACCAGGCGCAGGTTGGCCTCGATCAGACGTTGCTTCGCCCGCATTCCCTCGCGGGCGAGCTGTTCGAGGTCGAGCCGTTCCCCGGGAGACAGCACGGCGGTGCGTGCCAGCTTCTCCTCGGCGAACAGTCCCGCCTCGATCGACTTCGCCAGTTCGACTTCATCTTCTGCCGTGAGGAGCGGAACGCGCCCGATCTCCCTCAGGTAGATCCGGACCAGGTCGCTCGTCGGCGCCCGCTTGCCGAGGTCTCCCTCATCCGCCCGCTGAACGTCCTCGGCCTCGCTGGGAGACTCGAGGACCTCCACCCCCTGCTCGGCGAGCATTCGGACGATCTTCTCAAGGGAGTCGTCCGGCAAGTCGGAACGATCGAGTGCGGCAGCGACGTCATCGACGGTCACACCGCCGCGCTCTCTGCCTCGTGCGACAAGGTCCGCCACCTGGTCAACCGATGGCGCCTCGCTCGGCAGCACCGAAGGGCCCACGCAGACAGTCTGCGTTACGAAGGCCCTAGATCACAGGACCCATTTTGCGGTCTCTTGACTTACTGTGATCCAAGGCCACCCTCGCGCAACATCCGTCTCTGCTGCTCAAGCGCCACAAGATCGCCAAAGAGCTTTCCGTACTCCTCGGCCTGCTCGGCCGGATTCAGCCGCCCGAGTTTAGATTTGACGTCCGCGATCTGCCTGATGACCTGGCGTTCCTGAATTCGGGCCAGCAGAGCCACCGCATATCGGTCCTCCGCTTCCGGAGCGACCAGCAGCGCCTCCACCCCCAGCTGCGTGATCAGGTCTCTGACCTGCTCGTTCGCGGCCGTCTCCCGCAGCGTCCCGATCCATTCGGCCGCCCCGGCAGCCCCCTGGACCCCACCCGCCTCAGCGATGACGGCCCGGACGGCCGCGTGCGGGGGCACGAGGAACACGTCGGCGGGAAGCCCGTCGAACACCGGTCCGAGCATCCCGGGCCGCTGCACCGCGAACTTCAGCAGCTCCCGCTCGGCCCGCACCTCGGGGTCCCGGGGATCGTAGGAGGGCCGCTCCGGCGCGGGGGCCTGCGCCTGCTGGGCCTGCTGGGCCTGCTGGGACTGCGGGTGGGGACGCTGCCCGCGCCGCCCGTTCTGCCCCTGCTCACGCGCCGACAGCTCGCGGACCCGCCGCAGCACGAACTGCTCGTCCATGATCCCGAGCCAGCGGTCCAGGTTGACCGCGTACATGTGCCGCAGCGACCGGTCCTTGATCTTGGCGACCACCGGGGCGGCGGCGTCCAGCGCGGCCAGCCGCCCCTCGGCGGTGTTCAGGTCGTGCTGCTCGATGGTGCTGCGCACCGCGAACTCGAACAGCGGCGTCCGCGACGCCACCAGATCCCGGACGGCCGCCTCACCGTGCCGGATCCGCAGGTCACAGGGGTCCAGCCCGTCCGGCTGCACCGCCACGAACGTCTGCGTCACGAACTTCTGCTCGTCGGCGAACGCCCGCAGCGCCGCCTTCTGCCCCGCCGAGTCCCCGTCGAAGGTGAAGATCACCTCGCCCCGGAACTCGTCCTGGTCCATCAGCAGCCGCCGCAGGATCTTGATGTGCTCGTCCCCGAACGAGGTCCCGCACGTCGCCACCGCCGTCGGCACCCCGCTCAGATGGCAGGCCATCACGTCCGTGTAGCCCTCGACGACGACCGCCTGCCGGCTCCGGGCGATCTCCTTCTTCGCCAGGTCGGCCCCGTAGAGCACGTTGCTCTTGTGGAACAGCGGCGTCTCGGGCGTGTTCAGGTACTTGGGCCCGTCGTCATCGTCGTAGAGCCGCCGCGCCCCGAACCCGATGACATCGCCGCCCAGGTCCCGGACGGGCCAGAGCAGCCGCCCCCGGAACCGGTCCATGGGCCCGCGCCGCCCCTCCTTGGCGAGCCCGCCCATGATCAGCTCCCGGTCGGCGAACCCCCGCCCCCGCAGGTGCCGGACCAGTCCCTCCCACTCCCGGGGGGCGAACCCGACCCCGAACCGCGCGGCGTCGGCGAGCTCGAACCCCCGCTCCGACAGGAACTTGCGCCCGATCGCCCCGTCGGGCGCGGCGAGCTGCTCGGCGAAGTACTCGGCGGCGGCCTTGTGCGCCTCGACCAGCCGGGCCCGCTGCCCGCCGTCCTGGCGCGGGGTGAACCCGCCCTCCTCGTACCGGAGCTGGATCCCGGCCTTGGCGGCCAGCCGCTCGACGGCCTCGGAGAACGTCAGATGGTCGATCTCCTGCACGAACTTGATGACGTCGCCGCCGACCCCGCACCCGAAGCAGTACCAGAGCCCTCTGGCCGGGGTCACGTTGAACGAGGGCGACTTCTCGTCATGGAACGGGCACAGCCCCTTGAGGTTCCCCCCGCCGGCGCTGCGCAGCTGTAGGTACTCCCCGATCACGCCGTCGATCGGCGACCGCTCGCGTACGAGCGCGATGTCCTCATTGCGAATCCGGCCTGCCACGGCGGCGAGTCTAATCCCGCCCCCCGACACTCCGCGCCGCCCCGCCCGACCCGCTCCACCGGGGGCAGACTGGGGGGATGGTCGAATCGGTGGTGTGGGTCAAGCCGGAAGGCGCGGAGCTGGTCGAGGTCGAGGTCGGGGGCGGGCGGCTCGTCGCCTCCGGGGCGGCCGTCGGGGGCGGGGCCGTCCCCTACCGGCTGGAGTACGAGCTGACCACCGGGGACCGGTTCGTGACCGCGCGGCTGCTGGTGCAGGCCCACGGGGTGGACGGCGGCACCGGGCCCTGGCGGCGGTGGCTGGAGCTGGTGAACCGGCCCGAGGGCGAGTGGACGGTCAACGCCCGCTCCGAGGGGCACGTCGCGTTGCCGCCGCCGGGCGGGGACGCCGGGGAGCTCGGGGGCGCGCTGGACTGCGACCTCGGGCTGTCGCCGCTGACGAACACCATGCCGGTGCTGCGGGGCGGGTTCCTGGACGGGGGCGGGCCGGTGGAGCACCTGATGGCGTGGGTCTCGGTGCCCGACCTCGCCGTCCGCCCGTCGTGGCAGACCTACGAGTTCGTGCGCCGGGAGGGGAAGCGGTCGGTGGTGCGCTACTCCAGCCCGGGGTTCACCCGGGAGATCGTGTTCGGGGCGGACGGGATCGTGCTCGACTATCCGTCGATCGGGCGGCGGGTCTGACGGCGCCGGATCCGTGTCCTTTGTGTCGGGGGCATTTCGGCCCCCGGGGCATTGTGAAATAGCTGTTAAAAGCGCAACGGCGCGGTTCCACGCCAGGTCAGGGCCGCACTAGCGTCGAGGTGTGCTGATCACCCCACACGAGCAGGAGCGCCTGCTGATCCATGTGGCCGCGCGGGTGGCCCGGGAACGGCGGGAGCGCGGACTGCGGCTCAACCATCCCGAGGCGACGGCGGTCATCGCGGTCCACATCCTGGAGGGCGCCCGGGACGGGCGCACCGTGGCCGAGCTGATGGAGTCCGGCCGCACCGTGCTCACCCGTGACGACGTCATGGAGGGGGTGCCGGAGATGCTGGAGTCGGTCCAGATGGAGGCCACCTTCCCCGACGGCACCAAGCTCGTCACCGTCCACCGGCCGATCCCGTGAGCGCCCCGCTCGTCCCGGGGCAGGTCGTCCCCGGCGCGGAGCCCGTCGCGCTGAACCCGGGGCGCCCGCGGACCACCCTCACCGTCGTCAACACCGGCGACCGGCCCGTGCAGGTCGGGTCGCACTACCACTTCGCCGTCGCCAACCCGGCCCTGGAGTTCGACCGCGAGGCGGCGTGGGGGACGCGGCTGGACGTCCCGGCGGGGACGGCCGTGCGCTTCGAGCCCGGCATCACCCGCGAGGTCGACCTGGTGCCGCTGGCGGGTCGCCGCGTCGTTCCCGGCCTGCGGCCGGAGGGGGCGGGGGCGCTGGATGGCTGAGCTGTCGCGGGCGCGGTACGCCGAGCTGTACGGCCCGACCGCCGGGGACCGGGTGCGGCTGGCCGACACCGACCTGTTCGTCGAGGTCACCGAGGACCGCAGCCGCGGCCCGGCCGGGGCCGGGGACGAGGCGGTGTTCGGCGGCGGCAAGGTGATCCGCGAGTCGATGGGCCAGTCCCGCGCCACCCGGGCCGAGGGGGCGCTCGACCTGGTGATCACGGGGGTGGTCGTGCTGGACCACTGGGGGATCGTCAAGGCCGACGTGGGCGTGCGGGACGGCCGGATCGTCGCGCTCGGCAAGGCCGGGAACCCCGACACCATGGACGGCGTCCACCCCGGCCTGGTCATCGGCCCCACCACCGAGGTGATCGCGGGGAACGGGAGGATCCTCACCGCCGGGGCCGTGGACTCCCACGTCCACCTCATCTGCCCGCAGCTGCTGGAGGAGGCGCTCGGCGCGGGCGTGACCACGCTGATCGGCGGCGGGGCGGGACCGGCGGAGGGCACCAAGGCCACCACCGTGACCGGCGTGTGGTACCTGCACCGGATGCTGGAGGCCCTGGACGGGTGGCCGGTGAACGTCGCGCTGCTCGGCAAGGGCAACACCGTCTCCGAGGAGGCGCTGTGGGAGCAGCTCCGGGCGGGCGCGTCCGGGTTCAAGCTGCACGAGGACTGGGGCTCCACCCCGGCGGCGATCGACGCGTGCCTGCGGGTCGCCGACGCGTCGGGCGTGCAGGTCGCGCTGCACTCCGACACGCTGAACGAGGCCGGGTACGTCGAGTCGACGCTGGCGGCGATCGGCGGCCGGTCGATCCACGCCTACCACACCGAGGGGGCGGGCGGCGGGCACGCGCCCGACATCATCACCGTCGCCGCGCACCCGAACGTGCTGCCGTCCTCCACCAACCCCACGCGCCCGCACACGGTCAACACGCTGGACGAGCACCTCGACATGCTCATGGTGTGCCATCACCTGAACCCGTCGGTGCCCGAGGACCTGGCGTTCGCCGAGTCCCGCATCCGGCCGACCACGATGGCGGCCGAGGACGTCCTGCACGACCTGGGCGCGATCTCGATGATCGGCTCGGACTCGCAGGCGATGGGCCGGATCGGCGAGACCGTGATCCGCACCTGGCAGACCGCGCACGCCATGAAGCGGCGGCGCGGCGCGCTGGCGGGCCCCGCCGACAACCTGCGGGCCCGGCGGTACGTCGCCAAGTACACGATCAACCCGGCCGTCGCGCACGGCCTCGACGGCGAGATCGGGTCGGTCGAGCCGGGCAAGCTCGCCGACCTGGTGCTGTGGGACCCGGCGTTCTTCGGGGTGCGCCCGATGCTGGTGATCAAGGGCGGGGTGATCGCGTGGGCGGCGATGGGCGACGCCAACGCCTCCATCCCCACCCCGCAGCCGATGCTGCCGCGCCCGATGTTCGGCGCCGCCCCGGTGGTCGCGGCGGGCACATCGCTGCACTTCGTGTCGGAGGCCGCGCTCGGGGACGGGCTCGCCGACCGTCTGGACGTGCGCCGCCGTCTGGTGCCGGTCAAGGACACCCGGCGGCTCGGCAAGGCCGACATGCCGCTCAACGACGCGCTCCCGTCGATCGAGGTGGATCCCGACACGTTCACCGTGACGATCGACGGCGACGAGGTCGAGCCCGCGCCGGCCGCCGAGCTCCCGATGGCCCAGCGGTACTTCCTGTTCTGATGGACGCCCTACGAGTGACCACGGGACCGATGACCACGGGGCTGCTGCTGCTGGCCGACTCCCGCCTCCCGGCCGGGGGCCACGCCCACTCCGGCGGGCTGGAACCGGCCGTCACGGCGGGAACGGTCGCCGACGTCGCCGGGCTGGTCGCGTTCCTGCGCGGTCGCCTGGCGACGTCCGGGCTGGTCGGCGCGGCGCTGGCGGCGGCGGCCTGCGCCCACGCCCGCGCCGGCGGCACCGGCTGGGCGGCG
>NZ_BCQR01000079.1 GCF_001552175.1 Actinomadura kijaniata NBRC 14229 | reverse complement strand
CGGCGGCGTCGCCGCGGCCGGGGTCGCGGGCGTGGCCGCCGCGGGCGCGTTCGGGGTGAACCCGGTGGCGCAGGCGGGCGAGCAGTTCGTCGGGCAGGCCGCCAACGCCGCCATGGGCTTCGCGGGCGACCAGGTCCGCGGGTACGTGGGCGAGCAGGTCGGGGGCTACGTCGCCGAGAACGCCGGGGGCTGGATGGCCGACGCCGCCGCCAACGGCTTCGGCGAGGCCGCCTCCGGCGCCGCCGCCGACGTGGCGGGCGAGGTCGCGGGCGGAATCGCCGAGGCGCTGGGCGGACTGCTGGGCGGCCTGTTCGGCTGACTCGACAAGTCAGGGCTTTTCGGACGACATCCGCCGCCGTCTCGGTCAATCGCCCCGGCGATGGTTAGGGTCGGAGGTGGCAGGCGGCCACCCCCCGAGGAGTCCCATGACGACGACCATCGCCCTGGTCCTTGTGTGCCTGGCGGTAGCCGGACGCGAGCTGTTCCTGGCCTTCGACAAGCGGCTCCCGCGCGCGCAGGCGGAGTTGCGCGAGCTGCGCACGCAGGTCGCCGAGCTCGCCAGGCGGCACGAGGCGCTGCGGGCGGAGGTCACCGGACCCGACGAGCAGCCCGCCGAGCCCCCGGCCGAGGACGCCCTCCCGGACGAGACCCGGCAGGTCCTGGACCGGGTGGAATCGCTCGGTGACCGCGTCGAACGCCTGGAGCAGGAGATCGGCGGGCTCGCGGGGGAACTGACCGCGCTGGACTTCGACCACGAGGCGCAGCGCGCTCTGGCACGTTCCCTGGACGTGCTGGAGAACAACGTCGCCGAACTCCAGCAGGAGATGCTGGACCGGCTCGCCCGGCAGGAGGGCGTCGCCCCGGGCCTGCTGCTCAGCGAGGAGGGCGAGGCGGAGGCCCTGCTGACGGAGGCGTTCGAACGCTGCGTCTCCGAATACGGGCTGCACGTCCGGATCCGCGACCAGCGCACCGCACAGGCCGCGAACGGAGGGTACTGGGGCACCGCCTACCAGCTGTCGGGCCGACGACCGGACGCGCTGGGCGAGGAGCTGTTCGCGTACGTGCGGGGGCTGTACGACCCGCAGGACCCGACGGCGCTGGCGGCCCTGCTGAACGAGATGGCGAGCCTACGGGGCGGAGGCGTGGCGCGGCTGGGCCCGTTCACGGTGGTACGAACCCCGAACGCCCTGCTGTGCGGGCTCCTGACGGAGTCCGACGAGGCCCCGGGCGAGCCATGGGAGCTGGCGGCCCACCTGCGAGAGCTGCCCGAGGACGTGCAGTGCGACCTGACCTGGCTCCGCACGGACGCCTAGGTCGTACAAAGCTCTGGCCATGGGCGGCCAGGGTGATCGGCGGCCTGGCAGGACTCGGCGGTCTTGCTCATAGCGGGTGGGGAGGCCGTCGCCCCGCTCGGCGGACGGACCGACCTCGGCGCTGATCGTGGTCATCGTTCTGCCGATCCTCCGCGAGACCGGTAAGGGCCTGCGCACCAGCGCCCGCCTGACGGCTGTACGCCCGAGGGGGCCCGGCCGCATGGCCGGGCCCCCTCGTCTGTCAGCGATCGCCGGGAACGGTCAGGTCAGGGCGGGTTCACCCTGGGCGCGGACGGCGACGTGCCGCCAGTCGGACCAGGTCTTGAGGCGGTCGGCGTAGAGCTGCGGAAGCATCTGGTCGCCCTGGGTGCCGAAGAAGACGCGCAGCGGCGGGTTCTCGGCGTCCACGATCTCCAGCAGTGCCTGTCCGGCGGCGGACGGGTCGCCGAAGTCCAGGGTGCTCATGAAGGCGGTGAGGCCCTCGCGTACCCCGTCGTACACCGGGTTGGGCGCGGAGTGGACGGCCGAAGTGCCGCCCCAGTCGGTGGCGTAGGCGCCGGGCTCCACCAGAGTGACCTTGATTCCCAGCCCGGCGACCTCCTGGGCCAGCGACTCGCTCAGCCCCTCCAGCGCCCACTTGGAGGCGTGGTAGCCACCGACCAGCGGCCAGGCGGCGACGCCGCCGGTGGAGGAGATCTGCACGATGTGCCCGGCGCCCTGCTCGCGCAGGTACGGCAGTGCCGCCTGGGTGACCCACAAAGCGCCGAACAGGTTGGTCTCCAACTGGTCGCGCAGCGCCTGTTCGCTCAGCTCCTCCACGGCGCCGAACAGGCCGTAACCGGCGTTGTTCACGACCACGTCGAGCCGTCCGAAGTGCTCCTCGGCCCGCCGGACGTTCGCGAAGACCGCCTCCCGGTCGGTCACGTCCAGCTCCAGCGCCAGCACGGCGTCGCCGTGGCGTTCGGCCAGGTCGGCGAGCGAACCGACGTCGCGGGCGGTCGCCGCCACCCGGTCTCCCCGCGACAGCGCGGCCTCGACGAACCGTCGGCCGAAACCGCGCGACGAACCGGTGACGAACCAGACTTTGCTCATGATACTTCCCGCCTTCAATGGTTGATCCATCAGTGGGATCGGCGGTCGCCGATCAGTGCTGGAACCTGGCGACCAAGGGGGCCGCCGCGTCCAGGAAACGGTGCACGGTGGCGGCGTCGGCCGGGGGCGCGTACAGCACCGCCCGGTCCACCCCGGTCTCGTGCAGGTCCTCCAGCGCGGCCGCGTCCGCGTCGGCGCCGAAGACGGTGACGGGAACCCGGGCGCGTCCGGCGTCGCGGGCCGCCGCGCGCAGCGCGGTGATGCGGGCCGACAACTCGGCCATGGGCATACCGGCGTGCGGCATCCACTCGTCACCGAAGTCGAGCACGCGGCGGAGGACGTGGGGGCCGGATCCGCCGACCAGGACCGGCGGGCCGGAACGGCGGTGCGGCTTGGGCCAGGACCACAGCGGGCCGAAGTCCACGTGCGCGCCGTGGAACTCGGCGATCTCGTCGGCCCAGATCGCGCGCATCGCCTTGACCCGTTCGGCCAGCACGGCCCAGCGACGCTCCGGGGCGACGCCGTGGTTGGCGACCTCCTCAGTGATCCAACCGGCGCCCACGCCGAACAGCACGCGGCCGCCCGACAGCGCGTCCAGGCTCGCCACCGCCTTGGCCGTGACGATCGGGTCGCGCTGGGCGAGCAGGCAGATCCCGCTGGCCACCAGCAGTTCGCGGGTGGCGGCCGCGGCGTGGCCGAGCGCCACGAACAGGTCGTGGGTGCGGGCGAAGTGCGCGGGCAGGTCGCCGACCTCGGCACGGGTGCGTTCGGTCGCGGGCAGGTGCGTGTGCTCGGGCAGGAACAGCGACTCGAAGCCGCGCTCCTCCACCGCCCGCGCCAGTTCGTCCGGGCGGATCGCGAAGTCCGCGGGGAACATGGCGATGCCTAGCTTCATGGTTCCGTCCCTCGGTGCCGAGGCGGCTCCGGGCCGCCCCGCTTGCGTGCTTTAAATCTATGGACGACAAGAGAGACGTTCCATGACGCGAAAGCTCAGCTTTTTGCTCGAACGTCTCACTCACTCAGCGCCTGAGGCATGTCAGCCGTAGAGTACGAGCATGGACGTACTCGCCGATGTGCTGGCCACCACCGGATTCAGGGGCGTGCTGCTCGCCCAACTGCGTTCCGGGGGCGCGGGCTGGGGATGCGCGCTGGACCGGCTGGACACCGCCGGCTTCCACCTGATCGCCGAGGGCGCGTGCTGGCTGCGCACCGACGACGCGCCGCCGTTGCAGCTGGTGTCGGGGGACGTGGTGCTGCTGCCGCGCGGCAGGCCGCACCAGCTCGCCGGGACGCCCGAGCAGCAGGCCGTGCCGTACGCGGAACTGGAGGCCGCCCATCCGCCGGGGCGCGGCGGGGTGGTGGATCTCGGCGGCGACGGGCCGACGGTCCGGGTGGTGTGCGGCAAGTTCGCCTACGACGGCGACGTGGCGGGGCATCCGGTGCTGTCGGCGCTGCCCGAGGTGATCCACGTGCCGGGGATGAGCGCCGATCCGGAGCTGCAGGGCGTCATCCGACTGCTGGCCGCCGAGACGGCCGGTGGACGGCCCGGGGCGCGCGCGGTGGCCGCGCGGCTGACGGAGGTGCTGTTCGTGCAGGTGGTGCGGGCCTGGCTGGAGCTGCCCGAGGCGGCCGAGGGGCGGCCGTCCTGGCTGACGGCCCTGCGCGACCCGCGCATCGGAACCGCCTTGTCGCTGATGCACGCCGAGCCGCGGCGACCGTGGACGGTGGAGAGCCTGGCGCACACGGTGGCGATGTCACGACCGGCGTTCGCGCGCCGGTTCAAGGAACTGGTGGGCCAGCCCCCGCTGGCCTACCTGGCCAGGCTGCGCATTGACCTGGCCGCCCGGCTGCTGCGCGACACCGACGACCTGGTCGGCGACATCGCCCAAGCCGTCGGCTACACCTCCGAGTTCGCCTTCTCACGCGCCTTCTCCCGCGAGCACGGCATCGCCCCGGGCCGCTACCGCCGCGCAACGGCCCGCGCCTGACCCTGGAACATGTCGAGGGTCGACGAGTACCAAAACGAACACCCGCGTTTCCACGCCTCATCGCGGGCCTACACGCGACCGCCGATCACCCCGTCCAGCCCCATGACCTCCCGGCTAGGGATCATCAAGAAACCCTCGCCGACCTGCCCATGGCTCCTTCGGCCTTCCTTGGCCTCCCTAGGTTCTGTCGTCAAAGTGGGTGCGGCTAGTTCGTCGCTGCCGCGCCAACGGATGGGGCGGCCGTTGGCGCTGATGGTGACCGGGCGCAAGGGGCGAGGCCCCAAGAGGGGGTGTGGGTGCAGAGCCCCGCCGGGGTTGTAGAGGCAGAGCCCCAGCCGAGTTCCCCCACGCGGGGGAGGCGATCAACCCCGGAGCGGGAGGGACGGGAGCCCAGCGGCCGACAAGATCATGGGCATGGCGCTTCCCGTTGCTCCGACCGTCCCGACCGCTCCGCGTCCCGTCCCCGCCGCTCCGCGCTGGGCGGTGCTGGCCGCGCACGCGGTGACGTTGACGACCCTCCCCGCCGCCCTGTGGCGGATCGGGGTGGCCTGCGGGTTGCCGCTCGGGTACACCGAGGCCGGGCTCCGGGGGATCCGGGGCGACGGGTGGGAGGGGCCCGCCTGGCTGGTGCTGCTGAGCGTGCTGACGGAGGCGGCGGCGCTCCTGACGTTGGTCCTGGTGCGCGACTGGCGCCTGTTCAGCCCCCGCGTCACGACCGCCCTCGCGGGGACGGGCGCGGTGGTGCTGGCGGCGCTGTGGACGCCGTTCCTGTTCTGGTGGGCGGTGCCGGACGCGGCGATGACGGAGACCGGTCACCTGCTGGTGGGCTTCGTGTACCTGCCGCTGGTGGCGTGGGCGCCGCTGCTGGCCGCCGTCACCGTGAACCACCACCGGCGGCACCGGCGTTAGGCCGTGCCGCGCTTCAAAGCCCTGGCCCAGGGCACTTGCCTGGCCGCTCGCGTGCGTGGCCGGGGCCCACTGTGGAACACGCGTCAGGCGCGGACGAAGCGGGGGGCTCCCTGTTCCGTTCGGTCGACGGCGAACGCCAGCAGGCAGCGGGGCGTGCGCGCGGCGTCGATCTGCAGGCACACGCCGAGGCCCAGCCGGGGGTCGACGAACACCACGCGACGCAACGCCCGCAGCGCCCGGCGCGTCCGCACGCGCGTGTCGGGCCGTCGCGGATCGTGCAGCGTCGCCGTCACGATGCGCCCCGCGAACCGCCACAGCGCCACCGAGTCGAGCACCCGCACGCCCGCCGTCGTGAGATCGGCGACGATCACCACGCCGGTGTCGTCCTCCTCCAGCGCCTGCACCTGCGGCCGGGGTCCGTCCTGCGGGCCCTGCGGCCCGCCGACCGCCCGGTGGTACCGCAACGGGTCCAGCGTGTCGATCACGTACGCGCCCGCGTAGGGCCGCGAGGCGCGCGGCCGGGCGATCCGTCCCGCGACGCCCGGACGGCGGTGGGCGCTGAGGTCGAACACCATGCCCGCCCCGTCGGCCCACACCGGGAGCCCGAGCCTGTGCGCGCTCCCCCGGTCGAGCCCGCCGATCGCCCGCCACACCTCCTCGGTGCGCCGCGAGAACGTGGACGCCATCCCCAGACCGGGGAACGCCGACTCCAGCACGGCGAGCGTCGCCTTCCACGTCGCGCTCCCGACGAACTCGGCCACGAACGCGTCCACCTGTGCCCTGCGGCGTTCGGCGTCTCCGGCCTCCGACGGCGGCTCCTTGGCCAGCCCTCGCGTGGGCACCCCCGCCCGCCTCCCTTCGGACCGTTCATCCTTTCGTTCCGATGTCTGCGCGGGCCCCGTGGTGAGCGGCGCTCCGCCCCCGTCCCCTTCACGAGGGGCGTCCAGAGCCCGGCCCTCATCGACCAGGGACTCCGAATTCCCCATCACACGCCATTCATCCCCGACGGAGCCCTCCCCCACCGTTGGCGAACGCGGAACATCGAGATCGTGACTGCCTCCCACGGCCGAAGACGCCCGTTCGTCCACCCCAGGGGACGCGGCACCCAAGCCAGGGCGTTCCCCCGGCGGCGTACGCCACTGCACCTCACCCGCCGCCCGATCACCCGCTCCACGCAGGCCCTCCGGCCTCTGGACGGCTTCCCCAGGGGACGCAGCACCCAAGCCAGGAGGCTCCACCGGCGGCGTACGCCACTCCGTCTCACCCGCTGCCGCCTGGTCGTTCGCCTCACGCAGGCCCTCCGATGCGGCACCCAGGTCAGGGCGTTCCCCCACCGGTGTGCGCCACTCTGCTTCGCTCGACGTCGCCGCGTGGGTGTCCGTGTCGGTGACCGTTCCGGGAAGTGGGGTGCCGAAGCTGGGACGTTCCGCGGGTGACGGCGGGCGTGTCTCCTCGCTTGGCGCCGTCTGCTCGCCTTCGGCCACGCGCGGCCGTTTGGGCTCGCCTGGCGCGGCGGATGGGTCGGCTGGGCCGGGAGGCTCCACACCCTGTGACGGGCTCTCGCCCCCGTCCCGGGGCCGCGACACCGCCGTGGTGAGTGGCCCGCCGAACAGCGGCGGGCGCTCATCCGGCGCGGCGGGACGGTCAGCGGGGCCCGAGGACTCCCCGTCCCACGACGGACTCTTCTCCGTGCCTCGCAGAGGATCGGCCGACGGCAGTCGCCCCTCCGGCGTGGCAGGCCGGTCAGCGGAATCCGGGGGCTCCACATTTCGTGATGGGCTTTCGCCGGTCTCAGGAAGGTCCGTGGTTGACGGTGTGCGCCATTCCTCCTCGTTCGCTGCGCCTTCGGGGCGCTGTGCGGTGTGAGGGCGGCCGATGTTGGGCGGGCGTTTGAAAACCTGGGTTCGTTCCGGAACGTGGGGGCGGCCTATCTCCGGTGGACGGGGCATCCCCTGCGGGCGTTCGGCCCTCTCCTCGGGGGGCGGCTGGGTGAACGGCTGGGCCGGGGGGATCCCCTGCGGCTCGACGTTCGGGGCCGCCGCCTGTTCCACCACCGGCGTGTCCGGGGCCGGGGCCGGGTCCGGGTCCGGGTCCGACCACCACGAGCCCGGCGTCCGCGCGGCCGCCTCCGGGGGCGGAACGTGGGTCCAGTCCGCCGATCCCCCCACCGGGTCCGGAGCCGTCGGCCGGGGGCGGCCTCTCGGGCGGCGCGGGGTGCGACCCGCCACGTGGACGTCCCCGGGCTCCGGAGGGACGACCGGGGACTCGATCGAGGGCTCGTCGTCGGGTTCCTCGGCGGGGCGGGGGCTGTCGCGGGGACCGAATCTCACACCCCGATCCTGCGTCGCGGTGGCGGGGGTCGGCAAGGAGAGCAGGTCAGCGCACCCCGGGCGTCCCGAACAGCGCCGCGCACAGCGTCTCCAGCCGGGTCGGGCCGTCCTCCGCCGTCAGGACGGTGAGCACCTGTTCCCCGCCGACCGCGTCCAGTCGCAGGCGTACCGTGACCTCCCGGCGCATCGGCTCCGTGACGCCCTGCGCCGCCGCCACGTCCTGGAGCCCCACCGAGACCAGCTCGGGCAGGTCGATCATCAGGGGGATCTGCCCGCCCGCGGGCAGCTCGTCCAGCCACAGGTCGAGGACGCGCCGCGCCAGCCCGTTCAGCAGCCTGCCCCATGGCTCGACCAGCGCGGGCGGCACGTGTTCGGTCTGGAGTTCGGGCAGCCCGAACCTGGCCAGCCCCTTCGTCGTGAACCAGAACCCCTGCGGCCCCGCCGTGTGCGGCAGCAGCATCCAGTCGGTCAGCCGGATCTCACCGTCGGGACCGGGAAGTGAGTCCGCCAGGCGGTCGGGGGTCAGGATCTGCGGCGTGAACACGTCGATGACCGGCGCGCCCTCGGCCACCGCGAACGCGACCGCCCGCGCGGCCCACTCGTGGGCGGGCGGCCAGCCCGGACGGTAGGCGGCGCGGACCGCCAGCAGGTGCGTGGCGCCGGTCACGGCGGCCAGGTCCACCGGCGACGCGCCGTACAGCGCCAGCAGGTCCGTGGGCAGCGGCGGGAACTCCCCGGCCGGGCGCAGGTCCAGCGTCAGCATCGGGCTGGCGAGCATGCCGAGGACCAGGTCCCGCAGCGGCGGCGCGATCCGTCGCGTCACCCGCTGGCGGGCCTCCTCCCTCGGGTCGGCCGGAGGGTCGGCGAACGCCACGGCGTACGTGCCGTACAGCGCCTCCGGAACCGGCAGCGTCAGAGTGTCACCCAAACTCGCATCCCCCGCCCGGCAGGGCTCGTCGGAACCCGTCTGACACTAACGATCAGACCGGAAGGGGACACCGAAAATGATCTGTCGCAAAGGGGACAATTTCCTACCAACGCCGTCATTGACACCTGGACGGCTCTCTCGGCAGGGCGTGTTCGAACCACACGACCTTCCCCCGGTCCGTGCGGTGCGTCCCCCACCGGGTGGCCAGCACGCTCACGAGTTGCAGGCCGCGCCCCGACTCGTCGGTGTTGCCGGCCCGGCACAGGTGCGGCAGCTCGTGCCCGTCGTCGGACACCTCGCACAGCAGCGCCCCGCCGCGGATCAGCCGCATCCCGATCTGGCCCGCGCCGTGCACCAGCGCGTTCGTGACCAGCTCGCTGACCAGCAGCTCCACCGTGTCGGAGAGGTCGGACAGCCCCCAGCGCGCCAGTTGCCCGGCGGCCTGCGCGCGGGCCTGCCGCACCATGCTGGGCTTGGCGGGCAGGTCCGGCCACACGGCGACGTCCTCCGCCGGAACGCCGTCGCACCCCACCGCGACCAGCGCGATGTCGTCCACCGGAGCGGCCGGGCCGAGCGTCTCCAGCACCGCGTCGCAGGTGCGTTCCAGCGACGGCGCGGCCCCGGCCAGCTGCCCGCGCAGCGCCTCCATGCCCTGGTCGATGTCGCGGTCGCGGCGCTCCACGAGCCCGTCGGTGCACAGCACGAGCTGCGCGCCGTCCTCGACGGGGACCTCGACGGTCTCGAACGGCTCCCCGCCCACCCCGATCGGGACGCCGGACGGCACCGGCAGCACCCGGCTGTCCCCGCCCGCCGACACCAGCACCGGCGGCAGGTGCCCGGCGTTGGCGAGCTGGCAGGTCCGCGCGACCGGGTCGTACACCGCGTACAGGCAGGTGGCCAGGTAGTCCTCGCCGAGCCGCCGGGTCAGCGTGTCGAGCTGGTGCAGCAGCTGGTCGGGGCGCAGGTCCTGGGCGGCGAGGGTCCGCACGGCCGTACGCAGCTGCCCCATGATCGCGGCGGAGGTGAGGCCGTGGCCCATCACGTCGCCGACGACGATGCCGAGGCGGCAGCCCGGCAGCGGGATCGCGTCGAACCAGTCGCCGCCGACCTGCGCGGCCTGCCCGGCGGGCCGGTACCGGAAGCACACCCGCGCGCCGGGGACCTCCGGCGGGTCGTCGGGCAGCATGCTGCGCTGGAGGCGCTGCACGGCCTGCGCCTCGCGCCGGTACAGCCGCCCGTTGTCCACGCACAGCGCGGCGCGGCGCACCAGCTCCTCGATCATGGTCAGGTCGAGCTCGTCGTAGCCGGGCCGCCCGGGGCGGCGCATCAGCTTGCACAGCCCGAGGACCTGGCCGCGCGCGACCAGCGGCAGGATCAGCAGCGCCCGGCCGGTGATCAACGGCCGCAGGTCGCGGTCGGTGTAGGACGCGCAGATCTCCGCGGCCCGTTCCGGGGTGACGCGCGGGATGTGGACGCCGAGGCCGGTCTCCAGCACCCGCAGGCACGGGGTGTCGGGCGGGATCCGGGTGATCTCCCCCTCGGGCAGGGTGTCGGCCCAGCGGCCCGGCTCGTCGTCGTGGACGACCGCGATCCGGCGCAGCGGGGCGTCCTCGGCGACCGGCCCGGACGGATGGTCGATCTCGGCGGAGGCGACCCGCTCCAGCAGCTCGACCACGGCGTAGTCGGCGAGCCGCGGCACCATGACCTCCGCCAGTTTCCGCGCCGCCTGCAGATGGTCCAGCGAGCTGCCGATCTGCTCTCCGGCCTCGCCCAGGAAGGTGAACCGCTCCCGCACGGCCATCGTCTCCAATCCCTCTCGTGGGCGCGGTCGGAGTGTCGCCGGAACGTGTCCGGCGTCGTGTCGGGGACCGTTCGGCACGGCGGCCCGGGGCCGCAGCCGCAGGGCGCGCGGCATGCCGCCCCAGTAGGGGACGACCGGCAGCCGCACGGTGACGCTGAGGTTGACGGCGGGGTAGCCCATGGCCAGCACCCGCGCGGTGACGTGCTCGGTGGCGGCGGGGCCCATCAGCGGCAGCAGCTCGGCCAGCCGCCGCCCCAGCCGGGACGCGTCGCGTTCGGTGATCGGGACCAGGGTGGGCTCGACGCGCAGCAGCCGCAGCCCGGTGACGGCGGGCAGCGGCCCGTCCGCCGGGGACACCATCAGCACGTCGCCCATGCCGAGGCCGGGTCCCTCGTCGCGGAGCCGCCGCAGGTCGGCGGCCACGGCCAGGACGCGGATCGCCGACGGTGAACGTTCGGAGGCCCCGTCCCCGTCGATGTCGCGGTCGATGGGGTACACCCACCAGGCGACCTCGGCGAGCTCGCCGTCGTCGACGCGCGGCACGAAGCAGCCGCCGCACCACACGTGCCCGAACCCTCCGGGCTCGAACGCGGCGCGGTGCTCCTGCGGGACGCGCAGCAGCGTGGTCAGCGAACGGCCGACGGCCTGCTCGCGGTCCAGCCCGAACAGGTCGGACGCGGCGTGGTTCCAGTGGGTGATGCGGCCGTGCCCGTCGAGGGCGATCACGCCCATCCGGGCCACGCCGAGCAGGTGCTGTTCCAGCAGGCGCGGCGCGCACGCCCCGTCGTCGTTCGCCTCGCCGTCGCGGCCCTCGCGCGCCCGGTCGCGCGGCCCCGTTCCGGTACGCCGCTCCCCCGTGTGCTGCGCCGATGCCCTCGGCTCACCACCAGCGATGATCACGCGGACCCCTCCCCTGGGCGGTTGCGAAGTAATGCCCCCGACAACCCGCAGTAAAGAGGACGTTACCTCGCGTGAGGCCAAAACGCTGGCGGTCTGACGAAGTGGCCTGAATCAGCAGCGGACCGGCGTCGCCGAGCGAACCGCCCATGCCCAGCGCCGTCGAGCCGACTTTTGTTACACATACCCGCAACTATGTCCACAAGCGGCAAGAGGCACTAATGCCGCATTGACACCCTCTTACCCCCAGGCAGACGATCACGCAGCCCCCGTAGTGATCCACGCCCTGGAGGCGCGATGACACGCAGGTTCCTCCGACGGCCGCAGCACGGCCGCCGGGCGGCGAGCGTGCTGGCCGCCGCGACGCTCCTGATCGGAATGTCGCAGGCGATCCCCGCGAACGCCGCTCCACCGACCCCCGCACCGGAGGCAGGCCCGCGGGTCTACTCCGGCGACCTCGGCGCGGCGGAGCTCAAACAGCTCCGGTCCGTCGGCATCGACCACGAAGATCTCAAGACCACCAAGGGATCCAAGAAGGGCACCACCCGTGTCCAGGTGATCCTCAACAGTTCCCAGGCGAAGGAGCTGGCCGGGAAGGGCCTCCGGCTCACCGCCCAGAAGGAGTCCCAGGTGCGGGCCAAGGCCGCGCCGAAGGTCTTCCGCCCCTACAGCGGGCCCGGCAACATCCGCGAGGAGATCCTCAAGGTCGCCGCCGACCACCCGAACATCGCCCAGGCGGTGACGATCGGCACCTCCGTGCAGGGCCAGCCGATCACCGCGATCCGGGTCAGCAAGGACGTGTCCAAGCTGAAGGACGGGCGGCGGCCCGCCGTGGTCTACCAGGCCACCCAGCACGCCCGGGAGTGGATCACGCCGGAGATGGTGCGCCGGCTGCTGCACCACTACGTCAACGGCTACGGCAGGAACGCCGACCTGACGAAGATCGTGGACACCACGGACCTGTGGTTCCTGCCGGTGGTCAACGTCGACGGCTACGACCTGACGTTCCAGCCCGGCTTCCGCCTGTGGCGCAAGAACGTCCGCGACAACAACGGCGACGGCCAGATCACCTCCGCCGACGGCGTCGACCTCAACCGCAACTTCCCCTACAAGTGGGGCTACGACAACGAGGGCTCCAGCCCCCAGCCCACCAGCCAGACCTACCGCGGCCCCGGCCCGGCCTCCGAGCCGGAGACCCGCGCGCAGATCAACCTGTACAAGCGGCTCAAGCCGAAGTACCTCATCAACTGGCACTCGGCGGCCCAGCTGCTGCTGTACGGCGTCGGCTGGCAGGCCCTCACGCCCAGCCCCGACGACCTGGTCCACGAGGCGATCGTCGGTGACATCGACCGTCCCGCCGTGCCCGGCTACGTCCCGCAGCTCGGGGCGCAGCTCTACACCACCAACGGCGACACCGACGGCGAGGCCGAGAACCACCACCACGCGCTGGCGCAGACGCCCGAGATGGCGACCTGCGCGACCGCCGCGGGGTACGACCCCAACGACGAGTGGACGCCCGAGCGCTGCGCCACCGACCCGGGCAGCATCTTCGGCTTCCCCGACGACGAGAAGCTGATCAACTTCGAGTTCGGCAAGAACCTGAACTACGCGATCTCGGTCGGCAAGTCGGCGCACACGCCCGACCACCCGGTCTCGCCGGTCGGCCGGTCCGTGCCGGACTTCAAGGTCGACAAGTTCGGCGTCTCGATGGGCGGGACCCAGGAGGTCGCCGCCTGGATCCGTCGCTCCCTCGCCGCCAAGCACCTCAACTACCGGGTCAACGGCGGGAAGGTCCGGCGCGACATCGTCCGCGAGTGGCGCGGCGGCGAGCGCTACGGCAGGGACAACGACACCTACTTCGCCGAGTTCCGCGGCAAGGTCCGCGGCCAGAGACCCGGCGACCGGGTCGAGGCGTGGTTCAGCGGATTCAAGAAGGGCAAGCGCGTCGACAGCGAGCACTTCACCTACACGGTGCGGTCCGCGAACAAGGCCGACGTGCTGGTCATCGCCGACGAGGACTACAAGGGCATCAACCCGACCTATCCGCCCGGCACCAACGCCCCGCGCTACGCCGACCAGTACGTCAAGCTGGTCCGCGAAGCCGGGCACCGTGCCACGGTCTGGGACATCGACAAGGACGGCGCCCCGCACGACCTCGGAGTGCTCAAGCACTTCAAGGGCGTCGTGTGGTACCTGGGCGACAACCGGCTGACCCAGGACGCCGCCGACGACCCCGTGCGCACCTACGCGGGCAACTTCCCCGACTCCCAGGTCGCCGACCGCGCCAAGGACCTGCTCCTGTCGGTGCGGTCCTACCTGAACGAGGGCGGCAAGCTGCTCTACACCGGTGAGACCACCGGATACAACGGCCCGCTCGCCTTCGCCAACGGCGGCGGCATCTACTACGGCGCCAAGGGGCACCCCGAACGGCCGTGTGTGATCACCGCCAGCTTCCGCGACGACTGCGAGCTGCTGTCGGACGACTTCCTCCAGTACTGGCTGGGGTCCTACGAACGGCAGTCGGTCGGCGCGCCGACCCGGTTCAACGGGAGCGGGCGCCCCTACAGCGGCACCGACGCGGCGCTGGCCGGGACCGCCACCAACAAGATCAACGAGGCGGGCGGCATGCTGGTGACGTCCGACCAGCTCCCGCCCGACCGGTTCCCGCAGTTCAGGAGCTGGTCGGCCGGCACCTACAAGGACGCGGCGGGCCAGTTCGAGCCGATCGAGGGCAGCTGGTTCGTCTCCGGGCCGCACCGCGACAACCTGTACCGGAGGCTGACCCGCACGATCGACCTGACCAACGTGACGGCGGCGCAGGCGCCGACCCTCCAGGCGAAGATCAACTACAGCACGGAGAGCGGCTTCGACCACGTCCTGCTGGAGGCCCACACCGCCGGCGCCGACGACTGGACGACGCTGCCGGACAAGAACGGCCGCACCTCCACCAACGTGCCGGCCGAGTGCGAGGCGGGCTACTTCACCCAGACGCACCCGTTCCTGCTGCACTACCTGACCCAGGGCAACCCGTGCCGTAACACCGGCACCACCGGCGCGTGGAACTCGTTCACCGGGGTCTCCACCGGCTGGACGCCGGTCGCGTTCGACCTGTCGGCCTACGCGGGCAAGAAGGTCGAGGTGTCGTTCGCCTACGTCAGCGACCCCGGCTCCGGCGGCTCGGGCCTGACGATCGACGACACCAGGGTCACCACCACCGGCGGCACCCTGGACGCCGAGGGCTTCGAGACCGGTCTCGGTCCCTGGCAGATCCAGGGCGCGCCGACCGGCAGCCCAGGCAACGGGGTGGAGTTCGTCCGCTCCCAGGCCCAGTACCGCACGGCCGCGGCGGTGGCCACGCGCGACTCGGTCATGCTCGGCTTCGGCATCGAGCAGGCCGCGACGCACGCCGACCAGCGCGCGCTGATGACCAGATCGATCAGGTACCTGCTCGACTGATCGTTCCCGACCCCGAAGGCCCGGCCGCCTCCACCGGCCGGGCCTTCGGCTGTATTTATGGCCTTTCGGCCCATCCCCTCCGCCCTGGGGGCTCCGGGGCTGACCGAAAAGCGGGCGAGCGCTGCATCGCTTCGCGATCTTCCGCCGGGATCTCGCCTTCGGCTTCGATCCCGGCCTCAGCCTCCGGACGCGCTCGCGTGCGGGGCCGAGGTCGTTTTCTCGATCCGGCCTTTTACCTGGGGATATGCCGTGATCCAAAATCGACGCGCCGGGTTGTGACGGACGTCACGCAACCCTTTAGCGCGTTCCAATCGTCTTACCTATCGGGAACGCCACCACTGCGTGGAAGCGCCCGACCGAGCCTGGCCCGCGACGTCCCGGACATCCGGGGTCGCCCTGGCGGCGGCCGGTCCCGCGCTCACCCTCGGCCCACCCTCCACGCGAGGCCGAGCACAACCCCCCGGCCCGGGATGTCCGGTCGCGACGCGGAACACGACGAGAAGTCGTGTCCGTCCGCGTCATGCGACGGCCCCGAACCCGTCGGGAACGGTGGAACGTACCCCTGCACGGGGGGCGGCACGTCCGCCCGGTCCGCGCGCGCCCCGACGCGCGCGATGATCACGACGACCACGGGGAGCGACGACGATGACCGCTGTCACCATGCCCAAGGCCCGACCGGCCGCCGAGAACGACCGCTACGAGCGCGACGTCCTGCCGTTCGTGGACCCGCTGTACGCCAGCGCGGTGCGGATGACCCGCAACAGCGCCGACGCCGAGGACCTGGTGCAGGAGACGCTGATCAAGGCGTACTCCAACTTCCACCAGTTCCAGGAGGGCACCAACCTCAAGGCCTGGCTGCACCGCATCCTGACCAACAACTTCATCAACGGCTACCGCAAGAAGCAGCGCGAGCCGCAGCGCGCGGGCTCGGAGGAGCTGGAGGAGTGGCAGATCGCGCAGGCCGAGGCGCACTCGGCCGGGTTCCGGTCCGCCGAGTCCGAGGCGCTGGACCGCATCCCGGACCAGCGGGTCGTGGCCGCGCTGAACGCCCTGCCCGCGGACTTCCGCGACGCGGTCTACCTGGCCGACGTCGAGGGCTACGCCTACAAGGAGATCGCCGAGATGATGGGCACCCCCATCGGCACGGTGATGTCCCGGCTGCACCGGGGCCGCAAGCAGCTGCGCGAGGCCCTCGCCGACCACCGCCCTCGCATGGCCCACGAGCTGGCCGCCTGAGCCCGGCCGCCCGGTCCCGCTCCTTCCGGGCGGCCGTGAGACCGGTCCCGCGGTTGCCCCGTGATCGCGGGATCGCCCGTCTTGTTAAGCTGGAACACGGTGTAGTCGATTCGCTACGTTGAGTCGCATGCCGCATCTGGTCGCCTCCGTTCTCGCCGGGGCCGCGTTCGCGCTCGCCCCCGCCGTCCCCGCCGTCGCCGCCCCCGGCCCCACCGTGGTCCGGCTCACGCTGACCTTCCCGGAATCCGACACCTCCGCCGCCCGCAGCGTCGTGCTGTTCTGCGAGCCGCCGCGCGGCGGGCACCCCGCCGCCGCCCGGGCCTGTGCCGAGCTGGCCCGCTCGGGCGGGAGGTTCGAGCGGGCGGAGCCCTTCCCCACGGTCTGCACGCTGGAGTACGCGCCGGTGGTCGCCGAGGCCGAGGGGACGTGGCGCGGCAGGCCGGTCATGTTCCGGAGGGAGTACCCCAACCAGTGCGCCCTGCGGGCCTACACCGGCACCGTCTTCACGTTCTGACCCGCCCATCGCTGAATAGGGGCCCGCACGCCGGGTAGACGGGCGGAACCAGCGCGTTCGGGCACGGTCAAACGGGAGCGGACATGGTACGGAGAGTCGGCGACGTCATGACCTCTGAACCCCAGGCCCTGCCCCTGCACGCGACGCTCTACGAGGCCGCCCGGGTCATGCGGGACAAGGGGATAGGGGACGTCCTGGTCACCGACGGCGAACGGCTGTGCGGCATGGTCACCGACCGCGACATCGTGGTGCGGGCGGTCGCCGAGCGCCGCAACACCGTGTTCACCTCGCTCGCCGAGGTGTGCACCGCCGAGCTGGCCGTGCTGGGGCCCGACGACGACACCGACACCGCCGTGCGGCTGATGCGCGAGCACGCGGTGCGGCGGCTGCCGGTGGTGGACGGGGGCCACCGGCCGATCGGGATCGTGACGGCCGGTGACCTGATGCTGGCCGGGCTGGACGGGCCGGGGCCGCTGCCGGAGATCAGCAAGGCCCCGCCGGGCCTGTGAGCGGGGGTGGCGGTACGCAGCACCCCTTCCACCGGCTAACGTCGATGGTGTGCCGACCACCGACGCCGTCCTGACCGACCAGCTCGCCGTGGAGATCGCGCGACTGGGAATGGTCGGCGAGTCCTCCGACGTGGGAACGTTGCACCGGACCGCCGAGCTGGCGACCCGGGCCGTTCCGGGCTGCGCGGGCGCCTCCGCCGTGCGCTGGGCGCTGCCGCGCACCGACGACCCCGCCGAACGCCCCGAGCCGCTCGCCTCGGCCGCCAGCCATCCCGACCTGGCCGACATCGTCGACCGGCAGCTGGCCCGCGGCAGCGGGCCGATCTTCGATGTGGTGACCGGCCGCCGCCCGGTCGCCAGCGACGACATCCTCGCCGAGACGCGCTGGCCGGAGACCATGCCCGACATGCTGCGGCGCGGCGTGCGGTGCTTCTCCACCACCCCGCACGTCAACCGCCCGGTGCTGGTGACGCTGACGCTGTACGGGGTGACGCCCAAGTGCCTGGCGCCCGGCCAGCAGGCCCTGGCGTCGCTGCTGCTGGCGCAGGGCAGCGCCGCGGTGTCCAACTCTCTCCAGTACGGTCAGGTGCACCGCACCGCCGTCCAGCTCCAGGAGGCGGTGGAGTCCCGTGCGGTCGTGGACCAGGCCAAGGGCATCCTGATGCACGCGCTGGGCTGCGACGCCGACCAGGCGTTCGCGGAGATGCGCCGTATCTCACAGACCCGCCATGTGAAACTGACCGCACTGGCCCAGCGCATCGTCAGTGATCAGGGCCTCCTCTGAGGCCGATCCTGAATCGTGACCAGTGCGTTCACCGGGACGAACTAGGCCACCCCGACGCTTCGGGAATAGGCTGCGCACCGTGCACCGACGCCCGGCCGCCAGGCGCGGTGGGCGAACGCAGGGCACATCCCGTGCCGACCGACGAGACCAGGGAGAGCTTCATGCCGGAACAGCTCGAACCTGAGACCGTCCTGCGCGAGATCACCGATCTGGAGAGCCGGATCGCCGAGCTGCGCCAGGCCGCCAACCTCCCGCGGCCGGACCTGCGGGCCACCCTCGACGCCGCCCTGATGGAGCTGGAGCTGGCGGTGGCGGCGCTGCACACCCTCGGCACCGACCAGGTGGACACGGCGGGCGGCTCGGCGGTGGCCGAGAGCGAGCGCCGGGTGCTGCGCACGGTGTTCCAGGACGCTCCGGTGCCGATGTTCCTGCTGGACCGCGACGCCGGTGTGCGGCGGGTCAACCGGCAGGCGGCGGCGCTGCTGGGCACCTCCTCGGGCTATGTGTCGGGCAAGCAGTTCGCGGCCTTCTGCGACCTGGCGACGCGGGCCGCGCTGCGCTCCCACCTGGCGGCGGCGGTGCGGACCGGGCGGCGGCAGCGGGTCGCGGTGCGGTTCCTGGGCCGCGAGCACCCGGTCGACGCGGTCGTCACGATGGTGCGGGTGTGGATCCGCGGCGAGCCCGACCCCATGGTGATCGTCGCGGCCGGGCCGACCACCACCCCCGTCGACGACGACCGCACGCCCGTCCAGGCCGCCGAGACCGCGCCGGTGGACGACGAGGCCGTCGCGACGATCGTGCACCGGATGGACGTGCTGGCCACGGCGGGCGAGCTGCTGCTGGACGAGCCGGTCTTCAACGAGACCGTCGCGATCCGCCGCTGCGCCCGGCTGCTGGCCGCCGAGCTCGCCGACTGGGCGATCATCGACCTCACCGAGAACGGCCACGTCGGCGCGGTCGGCGCGCTGCCCGCCGAACGCCGCTCCACCGGCGTGGAGACGCTGCGCCGCGTCGTGGTGATGGGCCCGGCCGACGACGACGAGCGCGTCCACGAGTCCGCCCGCGCCCTGGAGGCGCTGGAGCCCGGCGAGGACACCCTTCCGTACACCGTCTGGCGGACCCGGCAGAGCGCGGTCCACCCGCACGTGGAGGACCTGAACCAGCTCGGCGTGTGCTCCGACGGCCAGCCCGTCTGCGCCCGCATCGGCGCGACGTCGCTGCTGTGCGTGCCGATCGAGGACGGCGAGCGCTGCCTCGGCACGATCACGCTGACCGGCAGCGGCGAGCACGGCCCGTTCGACCTGATGGACCTGGCCGTGGTGCAGCGCCTGGGACGCCAGCTGGCGCTGGTGATCCGCGCCGCCCGGCTGTACCGGCGGCGCGCCGAGGTCGCCGACTCGTTGCAGGCCAGCCTGCTGCCCAAGACGCTGCCGTCGATCCCCGGCGTGGCGCTGGCGGGCAAGTACATGGCCGCCACGCACGGCGGCGAGGTCGGCGGCGACTTCTACGACGTGTTCCGCACGATGGACGGCTGGGGCCTGGTGCTCGGCGACGTGTGCGGCAAGGGCGAGGACGCGGCGGCGGTCACCGCCACCGCCCGGCACGGGGTGCGGCTGGTGTCGCGCTGGAAGCCGACGCCCGAGGAGGTGCTGGCGCTGGTCAACGACTCCCTGCTGGAGGAGGACCGGTTCGTCACCGCCGTGCTGGCGACGGTGCGGCCCAAGGGCGAGGGCGTCACCGCGGCGCTGGGCATCGCCGGGCACCCCCCGGCGATCGTGGTCCGCGCCGACGGGGTGATCCGGACCACCTCGCGCGGCGGCGTGCCGCTGGGCCTGTTCGAGGACTTCGACGCCGGGCTGGACACCGTGGACCTCGGGCCGGGCGACACGCTGTTCCTGCACTCCGACGGGGTGCTGGAGGCGTGCGACCCGGTGCGGCAGGAGTTCGGGCAGGAACGGCTGATGGAGATCCTGGCCGCGCACGCCACCGAGCCGGTCGAGGCGATGATCGACGCGGTGGAGCGGGCGCTGCTGGACTACTGCGACGGGGACCTGCGCGACGACGTGTCGATGCTGGCCCTGCGCGTCCTCCCGCCGTCCCTGAGCTGATTATCGCGCTTTTTGTGGGGTATTCGGCGGTTATGACCACGCCCAAAAACCGCCGCAACGAGACCGAGCAGGAACGTCGCGACCGGCAGCTCATGGAGCTGCTGCAGGGGTTCCGGGTGGCGGTGACGGGCGTGCAGGTCCTGTTCGCCTTCCTGCTGACGCTGCCGTACGCCGCGCGGTTCCACACCGTGGACGACACCGGGGTGGTGCTGTTCTACATCGCCCTGTTCGGGGCCGCGGTCGCGTCGATCTGCTTCATCGCCCCGGCGATCCAGCACCGCATCCTGTTCCAGGCCGGGCAGAAGCCGCTGCTGATCCGCCGGGCCAACCGGTTCGGGATCGCGGCGGCGCTGGCCCTGGCGATCTCGATCACGGCGGCGACCACGCTGATCGTGCAGACGCTCACCGACGGCTGGGCGACGGTCGCGACGGCGGCGGTCGTGGGGCTGCTGGCGTCCTGGGCCTGGTTCGTGCAGCCGCTGCTGACCCGCCGGGCCGTCGCCCGCGCGGGCCGTCCCGACGACGACGGCGACGGGCGCGAGGGCCGGGAGACCGAGCGGGAGGCCGAGCGCGAGGACGAGCGGGCCGACGAGGCCGAGGCCGTCGAGCATCCGCTGAGCCGCGGGGGCGCGGACGTCCGCTGACGCGCGAAAGCCCGCGGGACCTGGCGGTCCCGCGGGCTTTTCGGGTCGGCTCCTAGTAGGACTTACCGAAGATCACGCGCTTGCCGTAGGCGGAGGGCCGGTCGCACTTGACGCACGTGCCGGTCTCCTCGGGGGCCTCGGCCGGGATGACCCGGGGCGTGGCGGCGGTGTCGGCCTTGATCTCGTCCTCGCACTCGGCGCGCCCGCAGTGGAACGCCTTCGCCCAGCCGCCCGACACCTGCCCGGCGAACGCGTCCCAGGAGTCGGTCTCGGCGGTGTTCTCCTCGCGGAACGCCTCGGCGCGGGCCAGCAGGAACGACTGGAAGTCGGCCAGGATGCCCGGCAGCAGCTCCGGCACCTTCTCCAGCGGGATCTGCTCCTTGCCCTGGCCCTCGACCGTGGGCAGGCGGCGGGCCAGGGTGGCCACGCCGTTCTCGACGTCGCGCATGCCGAGCTCGATGCGGACCGGCACGCCCCGCATCTCCCACTCGTTGAACTTGTAGCCGGGGGTCAGGTTGGGGCGCTTGTCGTCCACGTGGACGCGGATGCCCATGGCCTTGATCGCCGCGCCCAGCTTGCGGGCCTCGGCGGCGGCCTGCTCGCCCTGCTCCTTGCGGCCGATCGGGACGATCACGACCTGGTGAGGGGCCAGCCGCGGCGGCAGCACCAGGCCCTTGTCGTCGCCGTGCGTCATGATCACGCCGCCGATCATGCGGGTGCTCATGCCCCAGGACGTGGTGTGGGCGAGCTGGAGCTTGCCGTCCTCGTCCTGGTACTGGATCTCGAACGCCTTGGCGAAGTTGGTGCCCAGGTAGTGCGACGTCCCGGCCTGCAGGGCGCGGCCGTCGCGCATCATGCCCTCGATGGTGTAGGTGCGGACCGCGCCGGCGAACCGCTCGCCGGGGGTCTTCTCCCCGTGCACGACCGGCATCGCGGCCAGCTCGCGGGCCACCCCCGCGTAGGCGTCCAGCGCCCACAGGGTCTCGCGCATCGCGTCGTCCTCGTCGATGTGCGCGGTGTGCCCCTCCTGCCACAGGAACTCGGTGGTGCGCAGGAACATGCGGGGCCGCATCTCCCAGCGGACCACGTTGGCCCACTGGTTGAGCAGCAGCGGCAGGTCGCGGTGCGACTCGATCCACTTGGCCATGTACTCGCCGATGACCGTCTCCGACGTCGGCCGCACGACCAGGGGCTCCTCCAGCTCCTTGCCGCCCGCGACGGTCACCACGGCCAGCTCCGGCGAGAAGCCCTCGACGTGCTCGGCCTCGCGCTTGAGGTAGGACTCGGGGATGAACATCGGGAAGCAGGCGTTGTCATGGCCCGCGTCCTTGATCCGCCGGTCGAGGTCGGCCTGGAGCAGCTCCCAGACCCGGTACCCGTACGGTCGGATGACCATGGTCCCGCGGACCGGGCCGCGGTCGACCAGCTTGGCCTGGACGACCAGCTCGTTGTACCAGGCTGAGAAATCTTCGCTCTGCGGCGTCACACCTTCACGACTCACGCTGACGAGGGTACTAACTGAGCCGACCCGGCTATAACGCAATACCTGTTCGGTGCCGGTGTTGTTATCGTCCGCGAACGCGCTGGTCCGGCTTCACGTGCCCGCTCTCCGTGACGACCCCGCCGAGGCGGAGGCCCCGTCGCACCGGCTGCCGCCGGGCCCGCTCGGCGCCGCCCGCTAGCGCCCCAGGTAGGCGCCGCCGTTGATGTGGAGCGTCTGGCCGGTGATGTGGCCCGCCTCCGGGGAGGCCAGGAACGCGACCAGCGCGGCGACCTCGGCGGGCGTCCCGGCGCGGCCGTCGGCGGTCTGGTCGATGTTCCAGCGGCGGCGCTCCTCGGTGAGGGTGTCGCCGAAGAACTCGGTGTCCTCGATCAGGCCGGGGGCGACCACGTTGGCGGTCACGCCCCGGGCGCCCAGCTCGGCCGCCAGCCCGGCGGTCCAGGCGACGACGCCCGCCTTGGCCGCGCCGTAGGACCCGGGGCCGCGGGCGCCCGCGATCGAGCCCACGGTGATCACGCGGGCGCCGTCGGCCAGTCGCGGGGTGAGCGCGGTGGTGACCAGGACGGCGCTGAGCAGGTTGGTCTCCAGGTTGGCCAGCCAGGCGTCCCGGACCCCGGCCAGGCCGTCCGGGGCGGGGCGGCTCCGGTCGGTGTTGCCGCCGGCGTTGTTGACCAGGACGTCCACGCGTCCGGGCAGGGCGGGCAGGGCCGCCTCGATCCGGGCCGGGTCGGTGGCGTCGAAGGCGACCGCGCGGACGCCGAGGGCGGCGGCGGTCTCCGCCAGCACGCCCTCGCGCCGCCCGGTGATCACCACGTCGAGCCCGGCGTCCGCGAGCAGCGCCGCGACCGCCCGTCCGATCCCCGTGCCGCCTCCGGTCACCACGGCCGTGCGGGTCATGTCCCCTCCTTGATATTTAGGTCTAAACTTCTCTGTACGCTAGGCCGGGTGAACGAGGAACGCAAACCCGACGCCGTCGACGAGATCCAGCGCGCCTGGGCGCGGGAACGGCCGGGCACGCCGGTGGAGTCGATCGGGATCATCACGCGGGTGTGGCGCTCGGCCAAGCTGCTGGGCGACGAGCGAAGGCGCACCCTCGCGCGGCTCGGGATCGACACGGCCACCCTGGACCTGCTGTCCACGCTGCGCCGCGCCGGTCCGCCCTACGCGATGACGCCGGGCGAGCTGCGCCGGGCGAGCATGGTGACGGCCGGGGCCGTCTCCCAGCGCGTCGCGCGCGCCGAGGACGCCGGGCTGGTGGCCACCGAGCGCGGGCCGCGCGGGCGCACCGCGGCGGTCCGGCTGACCGGCGCCGGGCACCGGCTGATCGAGGAGTCCGTGGACGAGCTGCTCGCCCACGAGGACTCCCTGCTGGACCACCTGACCGCCGAGGAGCGCGCGCGGCTGACCGAGCTGCTGCGCGCGCTGCTGGACGGGCTGGTCGAGCGGCTGGACGCCGACCCGCGTCCGGGCCAGGTCGGCGACGCCTGAGCGGCGGTCAGAAGTAGGTGGGGTAAAGGTTCCCGGTGGGCCAGCTCTTCACGGCGTTGGCGGCCTGGTGCAGCAGGCCGTCGATGGCGCCGAAGCTCGGGGCGTTGCCCTCTTGGCGCCGGTTGAACAGCACCGCCCAGGTCAGGCCGTCGAAGCGGCGGACCAGCAGGGTGCTGGTGCCCGGCTGGCTGCCGTCGTGCCAGGTGTTGAGGCCGCCCTTGACCGGGCGGACCATCCAGCCCGCGCCGAAGTAGTAGCCGTCGGCGTTGACGCCGGTGGCGGGCTTGGCGAACGCCCGGCCGACGGAGGTCGCGTTCAGCACGCTCGTGCCGCCGTCGTAGATCCCGGCGAACCGCACCAGGTCCACGGCCGTGGACAGCCAGCCGCCCTGGGAGTCATGGGTCTCCAGGCTGAACCCGCCATAGGGGAAGGGGACCTTCCGGCCCGAGCCGTCGAGGACCGTCGGGGTGGTGTGGATGGAGTCGTAGGTGACCTCGCCGGGCGCGCGGGTGAGGGAGCGGCCGAGCCTCATGCGGGTGATGCCGCGCGGGGCCAGCACCGTTCGCTGCACGTAGGTCGCGTACGACTGGCCGGTGACCTTCTCGATGATCCGGCCGAGCAGCAGGAAGCCGTAGTTGCAGTAGACGGGCTTCGTGCCGGGCGCGTGGTTCAGCTTGCGGGCCGAGGCGTAGCGCATGATGTGCGCGTGCTTGATCGGCAGCGGCACGTTGAGGGCCTTGGCGATCTCCAGGTCGCGCCACGTCACGTCGGGCGTCAGGCTCTTGTCCCAGCCGCCGAGGTGCTGGAGCAGGTGCAGCACGGTGACGTTCGCCAGGCGCGGGTCGGCGGCGGTGGACAGCCCGAGCAGCTTCGCCACGCGGTCGGTGAGCCTCAGCTTCCCGTCCTGGACCAGGCGCAGCACGGCGGTCGCGGTGATCGGCTTGGAGACGCTGGCGATCCGGAACAGCGAGGTCGGCTGGACGGCGAAGCGCGGGTCGGAGCTGTAGGAGTAGCCGCGCGCCAGCAGCAGCCTGCCCTTGCGGACGACGGCGAGCTGGCCCGCGCTGACACCGCGCTCGGTCATGAACCTCTTCATCGTGGCGTCGAAGCCCCCCAGCCCCGTCAGGGCCCTGCCGGTGACCTTCCAGGCGGGGGCCGCGGCGGCGGCGCCGGCGGAGGCGGCCCGCTGCTCGGCGGAGCAGGCGGAGAGCACGGCTCCGGCCCCGGCCATCCCGGCGAACTTCCCGAAATCGCGGCGGTTCAGGGCATGCTCGGTCATCACTGCTCCAGGGGGACGGATCGGTCGATGATCATCCGCACCCTAGCCCATCCCGGCGACCCGCCCGGCGAAATTCGGTTGCCCCGGCGTCCGGGCCCGGCCGAGACTCGGAGGTCGGACCGGAGGAGGGGGACCCGTGGGCCACGTCGAGGTGGGGCATGTCGGCCACACGCTGCCGGACGGGCGGATCCTGCTGGACGACGTGTCGTTCCGGGTCGGCGACGGCGTGACGGCCGCGCTGGTCGGGCCGAACGGCGCGGGCAAGACCACGCTGCTGCGGTTGGTCTCCGGGGACCTGGCGCCGCAGGAGGGCACCGTCGCGCACAGCGGCGGGCTCGGGGTGATGCGGCAGTTCGTGGGGAACGTGCGCGACGCCTCCAGCGTGCACGACCTGCTGCTGACCACCGCTCCCCCGCGCGTGCGCGAGGCCGCCGCCGCGCTGGAGGCCGCCGAGCTGGCCATGATGGAGCGCGACGACGAGCCCACCCAGATGCGTTACGCCACCGCGCTGGCCGGGTGGGGCGACGCCGGGGGCTACGAGGCCGAGGTGCTGTGGGACGCGTGCTGCGTGGCCGCGCTCGGCGTCCCCTACGAGCGGTGCCGGTGGCGCGAGGTGCGGACGCTGTCGGGCGGCGAGCAGAAACGCCTGGTCCTGGAGGCGCTGCTGCGCGGCCCCGACGAGGTCCTGCTGCTCGACGAGCCCGACAACTACCTGGACGTCCCCGGCAAGGAGTGGCTGGAGGAGCGCCTGCGCGAGACGCCCAAGACCGTGCTGCTGGTCTCCCACGACCGCGCGCTGCTGGACCGGGCCGCCGACCGGATCATCACCGTGGAGGCCGGGCGGGTCTGGGTGCACGGCGACGGGTTCGCCTCCTACGCGCAGGCCCGCCGCGACCGCAACGAGCGCCTGGAGGAGCTGCGGCGGCGCTGGGACGAGGAGCACGCCAAGCTCAGGCAGCTCGTCCTGACGCTGAAGAACAAGGCGTCCTACAACGACGGCCTCGCCTCGCGCTACCAGGCCGCCCAGACGCGGCTGCGCAAGTTCGAGGAGGCCGGGCCGCCGGAGGTGCCGCCGCGCGACCAGAGCCTCAAGATGCGGCTGCGCGGTGGGCGCACCGGCAAGCGCGCCGTGATCTGCGAGGGTCTGGAGCTGACCGGACTGATGCGGCCGTTCGACACCGAGATCTGGTACGGCGAGCGGGTCGCCGTGCTGGGCTCCAACGGCTCGGGCAAGTCGCACTTCCTGCGGCTGCTGGCGGGCCTGGCCGAGCAGCCTCCGCGCGGGGCCTCCCCCGTCGAGCCGGTCGCGCACTCGGGCGTGGCGCGGCTGGGGGCGCGGGTCGTGCCGGGGCTGTTCGCGCAGACGCACGCGCGGCCCGACCTGGCGGGGCGCACGCCCTGCGAGATCGTCATGACCGAGCACGCGCGGCTGCGCAACGACGCCATGAACGCCCTGGCCCGCTACGAGCTGCAACTGAGCGCCGAGCAGCCGTTCGAGACGCTGTCGGGCGGGCAGCAGGCGCGGTTGCAGATCCTGCTGCTGGAGCTGGGCGGGGCGACGCTGCTGCTGCTGGACGAGCCGACCGACAACCTGGACCTGGCCAGCGCCGAGGCGTTGCAGGAGGGCCTGGAGTCCTACCAGGGCACGGTGCTGGCGGTCACGCACGACCGGTGGTTCGCGCGGTCGTTCGACCGGTTCCTGGTGTTCGGGTCGGACGGGGCGGTGTACGAGTCGGCCGAGCCGGTGTGGGACGAGAGGCGGGTCGTCCGCGGGCGCTGACCCCGCGGGGGCCGCTCAGGATCCCGGCTTCTCCGGCAGCGTCAGGTCGAACTCCACCCGTACGTCGTCGGCCAGCCGCAGCGCGCCGAAGAACGCCGAGAACGGCTTGATCCCCCACCGGGTCTGCCGCACCGTCGCCGACCCGGTCACCCGGTCCCCGGTGAGCTCGGCGGTCACGGTCAGCGGCTCGGTGCGGCCGAGGACCGTCAGCCCGCCGGTCAGCTCGTGCTCGGCGACACCGGTGGTCCGGTAGACGATCGTCGGGTGCCGGTCCGCCTGGAGGACCTTGCGCAGGTTCCGCGTGATCTCCGCGCGGTCCTGGTCGGACAGCGGCAGCACCCCGCCGGTCCCCTCGCGGACCTCGATCCCGCCGACCTCCACGACGACCTCGACGGCCGGGGCCTGCCCGTCGTCGGTGACCGTGGCGCGCCAGCGGGTGGCCTCCAGCGTCAGGTCGTGGCCCGCGCGGCGGCCCAGCCCGCTGCGTCCCGTCCGAAGAGCCAGCCGTCCGTGCTCCGGTCCGATCTCGTACTCGCGCGTCGCCATGGTTCCCAGGGTTGGGGAACGCGCGCGCCTACGCAACCGGGACGGCGCGCCGGCCGTCCCGGCGTTCGCGCGGGACCGGTGTGGAGTTGGACGGGAGCGCGGGCGTCAGCGGGCGCGGGCACCCTCGCGGAGGCGCTCGGGGTCGACCTCGCGGCCGGGGTAGCGGCGCAGGTACTCGGCCTCCAGCTGGGCCGTGCGGCGGGTGTGCTCGGCGTAGGCCTGGTCGGAGGCGTGACGCAGGGCCTCCAGGCGGGTGTCGTACAGATGGCCGAGCTCGCGGAAGAGGTCGTCCTCGCCAAGGGCGCTGGGATCGATCCCCATGGTCATGCCGTCCCCCTCGATGGTGGCGCGCGTGTCCGTGATGGCGTACCCACGACCCGTACCCGGTCGGTCCCGGGTCAACCCGGTCGGTGGCGCCGGGGGCTTGCGGAGCCCCGTTCTGCCAACCTAGCGTTTGCTCATGACCGAGACACTGGGGCCGCTGGTCGGCCATGTCCACTCCGACGATCTCCCCTGGGTCAACGCCGGGCCGGTGGGGTTGCAGGTCCTCCGGGTCTCCGCCGACACGTGGGTGGTCCGCAACCGGTTCCGGGCGGGCTTCCAGCTCCCCAAGCACAAGCACACGGGAGGGGTGCACGCCTACACGTTCTCGGGCCGCTGGCAGTACGCCGAGTACGGGATCGACTATGTGGGCGGGACGTTCATCTACGAGCCGCCCGGCAGCATCCACACGCTGACCATCCTTGAGGACAGCGACATCCTCTTCGTCATCGAGGGCGCGTTCGTCGAGTTCGCCCCCGACGGGTCGATCAGCGGCGTCACCGACGGCGAGTCCACCCTGAACGCCTACTACGCGCTCTGCGACGCCGCCGGGATCCCCCGGCCCGAGGGCGTCCTCCGGTGAACGTCCCCGAGGGCTTCCCGGGCGGGTCCTTCCGGGACGGGCATCCGGGCGGCCTGTACGCGCGCCTCCTGGCCGCCCGGGCTCCCCTGCGGCATCCGGAGCTGCCGCTGTGGGTGGTCGCGCCGTACGCGCTCGTCCACGGGGCGGCCGCCGACCCGGCCGCCTACCGGTCCGGGGACGGGATCCTGATCGACGAGATCGGGCGCTCCTACGACGCGCCGCCGACGATCATGCACACCGACCCGCCGGACCACACGCGGTACCGGGGGCTGGTCGCGCCCGCGTTCCGGCCCTCGGCGATGCGGCGGATCGAGGGGGAGGTCCGGGACCGCGTGCGGGCCCTGCTCGCTCCCCTGCTCGCCTCCCCGGGCGGCGCGTTCGACGCCGTCGAGCGGCTCGCGGTGCCCCTGCCCCTCCAGGTGATCTGCCTGCTGCTGGGGATCCCCGAGGACGACTGGCCGCGCTTCTTCCGCTGGTCGGAGGCGATCGTGCCGGGGGCCGCGCCGGAGCTGGAGGAGCGGGAGCGCGACGCTCTGCGGGTCGAGTGCGGGACGTACCTGGTCCGCACCGCGCACGAGCGGCGGGCCGCGCCGCGCGACGACGTGGTCTCGCGGCTGGCGCTGGCGGAGGTGGACGGGGACCGGCTCAGCGACCTGGAGCTGGTCATGTTCCTGATCCAGCTGCTGGTGGCGGGCAACGAGACCACGCGGCACGCCCTGTCGGGCGGGCTGCGGGCGTTCGCCGAGCACCCCGGGCAGTGGGACGCGCTGCGGGCGGGCGGGGACCTCGGCCCTGCCGTGGAGGAGATCCTGCGGTGGACCTCGCCGGTCGTGTACTTCCTGCGGACGGCCGCGCGGGACGGGGAGCTGGGCGGGGTGAGGATCGCCGAGGGCGAGCGCGTCATGCTGCTCTACGGGGCCGCCAACCGCGACCCCGAGGCGTTCGGCGCGGACGCCGGACGGTTCGACGCGGCCCGCGCGCCCGCCGCGCCGGGGCTGGCGTTCGGGTTCGGGCCGCACTTCTGCCTGGGGGCGGCGCTCGCCCGCATGGAGATCCGGATCCTGCTGGAGGAGCTGCTCCCCCGCGTGGGACGGATCCGCCCGGCGGGCGAGCCCGTCCACAACGGCTCCCCGGTCGTGACCGGGCTGCGGCGCTGCCCGCTGGAGCTGGAGCCCGCCTGACCCGGCCTGACCCGGCCTAACGCGGCCTAACGCGGCGGGTTCCGGGGGCAGAACACCTTCAGCGCCCCCGGCCGCTTCCCGAAGCGCACCGCCGAGGCCGTGGAGTCGACCTCGCCGTCGCGGGCCAGCCGCAGTTCGCCGTCGGCGGCGACCAGCTCCAGGACGCCGTCCTCCCAGTGCTTGTAGCCGGGGGTCAGGTGGAGGTGACCGACCAGCACCGCCGCCAGCGCCCGGACGCGGGGCACCCGGCGCCCGGCGGTGACCATGCGGATGTCGAGCCGCCCGTCGTCCAGGTGCTCGCGCCAGGTGGGGGCGGGGCCGCGGGAGCCGTAGCCGCAGTTGCCCACGAACGCCAGCCACACGCGCCGCCGCCGCCCGTTCACGTCCATCTCCGCCGGCTCGGAGTGGCGGAAGGTGCGCCAGGCCGCGACGGCGAGGGCGGGCCACTTGCCGAGGCGGCCCTCCAGGCGCTCGCGGCGGTCCACGAGCTCGGTGTAGGCGCCGAAGCTGGCGGTGTTGAGGAAGACCGAGTCGATCTCGGCGGGGTCCCCCGGGCGCGTGCCCGCCGGGGTGACGAACGCCACGTCGACGCGGCCCAGGCAGCCGCCGCGGTAGGCGGCGATCGCGTCGGCGGCGGTCTCCATGCCGAGGGCGCGGGCGAAGTGGTCGAACGTCCCGCCGGGGATCGGCAGCAGCGGGACGTCGTGGCGCAGCGCCGCCTGCGCGCCCGCGTTGACGGTGCCGTCGCCGCCGACCACGGCCAGCACCTCGGCGCGGGCCGCCGCCTCCTCCATCACCTTGGCGAGGTCGTCGCCCGGGTCGTAGCGGACGATCTCGGCGGCGGGCAGGTCGCGGCCCAGCAGGTGGACGGCCGCCTCTGCGGGGCCGGGCAGCAGCGAGGGGCGGTCGCCGGCGTTCTCGCCGGAGGCGGTGTTGACGACGGCGACCACGCCCGCGCCGTCGCCGTTGATCGCGACGTCCTCGGTGACGGTGCGGGTGACGTGCGCGACCGGCGGGCGGGCGGGCCACACCAGGCGGGTGCCGACGGCGGTGAGCGCGCCGATGCCGAGCCCGGCCAGCACGTCGCCGGGGTAGTGCGCGCCGGTGTAGACGCGGGCGAACGCGACGGCGGCGGCGGTCGCGGCCACCGGGACGGCCACCGCGCGGGGGGCCTCCATCGCCACCCCCATGGCGAACGCGGCGGCCGACGCCGAGTGCCCGGAGGGGAACGCGTGCGAGGTCGGCAGCTTCCAGCGGATCCGGATCGGCGGCACCAGGTCCACGACCGGGCGCTTGCGGCGGAAGGCCTGCTTGCCGACGGTGTTGACGACCGGGCTGGCGACCGCGATGGCGATCGAGCCGCGCAGCGCGGCGCGGCGCAGGCTGGCGCGGCGGGTGAGCGCCATCACCCCGGCGGCGGTGAACCACAGCACCCCGTGGTCGGCCGCCCGCGACACCCGGGGCAGCACGTACTCCAGGCCCGGCAGGTGCGTGGCGGCGACCCGGTCGAACGCCCACCGGTCGAGGCGGCCCAGCCGGCGCAGCAGCGTCCTTCCGGGGGCGGGCTCGGCCGCGGGGGCGACCGGCCGGGAGGGGGGCGGGGTGATCCAGGCGCTCACGGCGTCGGCCACGACACGCGCGGGCAGCGGCCGCCGACGGTGATTGGCATGCATGTCGGGGGTATCCCCAGGGACAAGGACATGATTCCGATGATCTCGAATCAGGGGTCACATGCGGGCGAACGTCCCTCACATCAGGCGGACTGCAATAGGCTTCCCGGCATGAGTCACCCGGAACGGCTCAGCTCCGCGGGTGGCGACCCGGCCGGCACGATCACGGAGCCTCCTCGCAGCAACGGGATGGGCAGTGTGTCGCTGGCCGAGTTCGCCGCGCGTCATGGGCTGACGAGGAGCGCGGCACGCCCCCGGCTGCGCGCGTACGTCCAGGAGCTGTGGCAGCGCAGGACGTTCATCTGGAACTTCGCCTCGGCGAAGACCGCGGCGACCTACAGCGGGTCGCGCCTGGGGCAGGTGTGGCAGGTCCTGACCCCGCTGCTCAACGCGGGTGTCTACTTCCTGATCTTCGGTCTGCTGCTGAGCCAGAGCAAGGGGATCGAGAACTACACGGCGTTCCTGATCACCGGGGTGTTCGTCTTCACCTTCTCCCAGCGGTCGCTGACGGCGGGGGCGAAGTCGGTCTCCAACAACCTGTCGCTGATCAGGGCGCTGCACTTCCCGCGCGCCGCGCTGCCCTTCGCCTACGTGATCATGGAGTTGCAGCAGCTGCTGATCTCCATGGTCGTGCTGGCCGTGGTGGTCGTGGCGACCGGGGAGATGCCGACCTGGCACTGGCTGCTGCTGTTCCCGGCGCTGGCGCTGCAACTGCTGTTCAACGTCGGCATCAGCCTGGCGATCGCGCGGGTGGGGGCGTTCACGCGCGACATCCAGCAGCTGCTGCCGTTCATCACCCGGACCTGGCTGTACGTGTCGGGCGTGTTCTTCCTGGTCGCCGACAAGGTGAAGGCGCTGGAGGAGCGCGGCCACGGCTGGCTGGGGCACATCCTGGAGGCCAACCCCGGGGCCGTGTTCATCGAGCTGGTCCGTGACTCGATCATGCACGAGAGCTACCGCGCCACCCTGGCCAAGGCGGGCGCCGCCCAGCCGACGATGCTGTGGGTCTACGCGGTGGTGTGGGCGCTGGTCGCGTTCGTCGGCGGCTTCTGGTACTTCTACCGCGCCGAGGAGAGGTATGGCCGTGGCTAAGGCGCTCAAGGAGAAGGTCCCGTTGGCGACCGCGCAGCCCGAGGTGGTCATCGACCCCGACCGCGAGCCGATCGTGGTCGTGGACGGCCTGCACATCGTCTACCGCGTCTACAGCGGCGGCGGGAACAAGGGCAACGCCGTGTCGGCGCTGATGCGCATCGTCAGGCGGCAGAACCGGCCGCAGATGAAGGAGGTGCACGCCGTCAAGGGCGTGTCCTTCGTCGCCTACCGGGGCGACGCCATCGGCGTGATCGGCACCAACGGCTCGGGCAAGTCGACCCTGCTGAAGGCGATCGCGGGGCTGCTGCCGGCCGCCAAGGGCGCGGTCTACACCGACGGGCAGCCGTCGCTGCTGGGCGTCAACGCGGCGCTGATGCGGGACCTGACCGGCTCGCGCAACATCATCCTCGGCTGCCTGGCGATGGGCCTGTCGCCGGAGGAGACCAAGGCCAAGTACGAAGAGATCGTGAAGTTCGCGGACCTGAAGCCGGGGTTCATCGACTACCCGATGAGCACCTACTCGTCCGGCATGGGCGCGCGGCTGCGGTTCGCGATCGCGGCGGCCCGCACCCACGACGTGCTGCTGATCGACGAGGCGCTGGCCACCGGCGACGCCAAGTTCAAGCGGCGCAGCCGTGCCAAGATCAACGAGCTGCGCAAGGACGCGGGCGCGGTGTTCCTGGTCGCGCACAACCTCGACGTCATCGAGGAGACCTGCAACCGGGTCATCTGGCTGGACGACGGCCGGATCAAGATGGACGGGGACCCCACCGAGGTCCTCAAGGCCTACACCGACGCCACCGGAAAGTGACGTCGAGGCACCGGACGGTCACCGTCCGGTGAGAACGCAGGGCGCCGTCTCCCGCTCGGGACACGGCGCCTTCTGGCGGGTCACGGCCATCGGGTGACTCCTGGAGCCCCTGCGGCACAAGGGGCCATAGTTACAGAGAGTTACCCATTCGCCTCTGGATGTGGCGCGCTCGCCGACCTACCGTCGAAACAGATCCTTTCGGCGGTGAGGGGGCGACCCTGATGACGGACCGGCTGAGCAGACGCGGCTTCCTGGCCTCCACAGCGGTCGCGCTGGGAACCGCGGGACTGGCGGGCTGCGCGAGCGAGACCAGCGGGCCGCAGGCCCGCGGGCAGGGCGACGCCCCCAAGGAGGTCTTCACCGCCCCGTCGCGGAAGCTGAGCGGCTCGCTGACGATCCTGATGTGGAGCCACTTCGTGCCCCGGCACGACAAGTGGTTCGACAGGTTCGCCGCGGACTGGGGCAAACGGGTCGGGGTGAACGTCCGCGTCGACCACATCAACACCGTGGACGTGCCGCGCCGCGCCGCCTCGGAGATCCAGGCCCGGCAGGGCCACGACCTGATCCAGCACATCGCGCCGTTCTCGCAGTACGAGCCCGCCGTGCTGGACATGAACGACGTCGTCCAGGAGGCGTCGCGGCGCTGGGGCCAGCAGATCGAGCTGTGCCGCAGGTCCAGCTACAACCCCAACACCCGGCGGTTCTACTGCTTCTGCCCCGGCTGGTCGCCCGACCCCGGCAACTACCGCCGCTCGATGTGGCAGCAGGCGGGGCTGCCCAACGGGCCGAGCTCGTGGGAGGAGCTGCTGACCGGCGCGGCGGAGATCAAGCGGCGGACCGGGGTGCCGTGCGGGATCGGCCTGTCGCCCGAGACCGACTCCAACATGGCGGCGCGGGCGCTGCTGTGGTCGTTCGGGGCCTCCGAGCAGGACGCCGCCGAGAAGGTCGTGATCAACTCGCCGGAGGCGGTCGCGGCCGTGGAGTACATGACCCGGCTGTGGAAGCAGGCCGAGACCAGCGAGGTGTTCTCCTGGGTCCCGGCCTCCAACAACCAGGCGCTCATCGCCGGGAAGTCCTCCTACATCCTCAACTCGATCTCGGCGTGGCGCACCGCGATGGGCACCAACCCGAAGATCGGCGACGACGTCTTCTTCGTCCCGGCGCTGCGCGGCCCGAAGGCGGCGCTGGCGGCCCAGCACGTCATCCAGCAGTGGATCGTGCCGAAGCACGCGGCCAACCCGGACGCGGCCAAGGAGTTCCTGCTGCACTACACGGCGAACTTCCCGTCGGTGACCTACCAGTCGGAGCTGTACGACCTCCCGGGGTGGCCGTCGCTGGTCCCGCAGCTCAACGGGTGGCTGGACAACGACCCGTTCGGCGCGAAACCGCCGAACAAGCTGTCGCTGCTGAAGAACGCCGCGTCGTGGAGCGCCAACATCGGGTACCCGGGCCCGTCGAACCCGGCCATCGGGGAGATCTTCTCGACGAACGTGCTGCCGACGATGTTCGGGCGGGCGGCGCGCGGCCAGGTCAGCGCCAGGCAGGCGGTCGCCGACGCCGAGCGGCAGATGAACGCGATCTTCAAGAACTGGCGGGACCGCAAGCTGGTCGGGGGCTGAGGCCATGAAGACCGTCGAGGTCAGGGAGCTGGTGAAGACGTTCGACGGGCACCTGCGGCGGACCCGCCGGGGCGGCGGCGACGTCGTGCGCGCGCTGGACGGGGTGAACCTGGCCGCCGAGCCCGGCGAGTACCTGGTGCTGCTCGGCCCGTCGGGCTGCGGGAAGACGACGCTGCTGCGCACGATCGCGGGGCTGGAGCACCCCACCGAGGGCGAGGTGCTGATCGACGGGCAGGTCGTCAACGGGCTGCCGCCGCGCGTCCGGCAGATCGCGATGGTGTTCCAGTCCTACGCGCTGTACCCGAACAAGACCGTCCGGGACAACATCGTGTTCCCGCTGCGGGCGGAGAAGGCCCCCAGGGAGACGCAGGAGAGCAAGACCAGATGGGCGGCCGAGCTGCTGGGGATCGGGCCGCTGCTCGACCGCAAGCCCCGGCAGCTGTCGGGCGGGGAGCGCCAGCGGGTGGCGCTCGCGCGGGCGCTGGTGCGGGACCCGGCGGTGTTCCTGCTGGACGAGCCGCTGTCGAACCTGGACGCCAAGATGCGCGCGACCGCGCGCGACGAGCTGAAACGCTTCCAGGAGCAGGTCGGCACCACCACGATCTACGTGACGCACGACCAGGCCGAGGCCATGGGGCTCGGCGACCGGATCGCGGTGCTGGAGAAGGGCCGGGTACGGCAGGTCGGCACGCCGGTGGAGGTGTACGACGACCCGGCCGACACGTTCGTGGCGACGTTCATCGGGTCGCCGCCGATGAACCTGGTCCGGCGGGACGACCGGCTGGTCGGGTTCCGGCCCGAGCACCTGCTGCCGGTCGAGAACGTCCCCCACGACGCGCGCGTCACCATGGACCTGCGCGTGGAGCGGATGGAGTACCTGTCGGGCGACCGGCACGTGTACGGGACCGTCACCGGCCTCGGCGAGGACACCCGGGTCATCGCGCGGCTGCCCGCCACGATCACCACGCCGATCCGGGCCGGGGAGGCGCACGGGTTCGCGGTCGCGGCCGACCGGCTGCGGTTCTTCGACGCTGAGGCGGGGACGCGTGCCCCGGCCGTCCCGATCGGGAAGCCGTGACGGCGCGGCGGCGCGAGGGGGTGCCCCGCGCGGGCCTCGCCGACCGCGAGGGCTTCCTGGCGTGGGCGATGCTGCTGCCGTCGGTGGTCTACATCGTCGCGCTGGTGGGGGTGCCGTTCCTGCTGGCGGTGGCGTTCGCGTTCTCGGACGTGACGACCGGCGACCCGTCCTACGACTTCGTGGGCCTGCGCAACTTCACGGCGGTCTTCGACGACGGGGTGTTCTGGCGCTCGCTCGGCAACACCCTCCTCTTCACGACCAGTGCGATGGTCCTGATCGTGGTCTTCGGGAAGATCCTGGCCAACATCCTGGTCGCCGACTTCCGGGGCAAGTGGCTGGTGCGGTTCCTCGTGCTGCTGCCCTGGACGACCCCGGTCGCGCTGTCCACGATCTCCTGGCTGTGGTTCCTGGACTCGATCTACTCCCCCGTCGACTGGGTGCTGCGCCGCCTCGGCCTCATCGAGGGCAACGTGGTGTGGCTCGGCGACCCCGGCACCGCGATGCTGTCGGTCGTCCTCGTCCAGACCTGGCGGCTCACCCCGCTCGCCGCCGTGATCGTCATGGCCGGGCTGGTGGCGATCCCCCGCGACCTGGACGAGGCGGCGCGGATCGACGGGGCCGGGTTCTGGCGGCGGATGCTGGAGGTGACGATCCCGCTGACCCTGCCGGTGATCGCGGTGGCGGCGCTGTTCGGGGCGATCATGACGTTCACCGACATGACCGTGTCGTACGTGCTGACCCGCGGCGGCCCCACCCACGCCACCGACGTGCTCGCCTCCTGGGCCTACTTCCGGGGGATCGAGGGCGGCGACGTGGGCCAGGGCGCGGCGATCGCGCTGTTCCTGTTCCCGATCCTGCTGGCCGGGGCGATCGCGATCCTCCGCGCCGTCCGACGTCTGGAGGCGCAATGAACGAGACGGAGGCGCTGCGGCGGCGGTACGCGCGACGGCATGTCGCGGCGCGCGTCGGGGTGTACGGGGCGGCGGTCCTCGCGGCCCTGGTCTGCGCGCTGCCGTTCCTGTGGAGCCTGGTCAGCGCGTTCAAGCAGAACCGCGACCTGTACAACCCCGAGAGCAACCCGTTCGCGTTCAACGAGCCCGCGACGCCCGACCACGTGCGGTTCCTGCTCACCGACACGCCGTTCCTGACGTTCGTGGGCAACACCCTGCTGGTCGGCGCGGCCGTCGTGGCGCTCACCCTGCTGATGTCGCTGCCCGCCGCCTACTCCCTGGCGCGGCTGAACCGGCCGTGGGGCACCCCGATGGGCATCGCGATCTTCCTGGTGTACCTGGTGCCGCCGTCGCTGCTGTTCCTGTCCCTGACCCGCGTGGTGGTGTCCCTGGGCCTGGAGGACACCCTCTGGTCGATGATCGTGGTCTATCCGACGATCACCGTTCCGGTCTCGGTGTGGCTCCTGATCGGCTTCCTGAAGGCGGTCCCCAAGGACGTCGAGGAGCAGGCGATGGTGGACGGCCACAGCCGGCTGGGGGCGTTCGCCCGCGCCGTCCTGCCGCTGGTCTTCCCGGGGATCGTCGCGGTGGTGGTGTTCACCTTCACCCTCACCGCCAGCGAGTTCGTGTACGCGCTGGCGTTCGTGTCGTCGAGCCCGAAGATGGTCGTCAGCACGGGCGTGCCGACCCAGCTGATCCGGGGCGACGTGTTCTTCTGGCAGTCCCTCCAGGCCGCCGCCGTCGTCACCGCGATGCCGATCGCGTTCCTGTTCAACCTTTTCCTGGACCGCTTCGTGACAGGGTTCACCATGGGGGCGGTGAAGACCTGACCCCCTGATAGGTATGGGTGTGACACCGAACGTCCGACGAGGAGGTCGTCATGCCCGGCAAGCCGCCGATCCCGTACGAGTACCTGCCCGAGGTGCCGTCGTTCACGCTGACCAGCGACGACGTCGCCGACGGCGAGCGCCTGTCGGAGCGGCACGTGTTCGACGACTGGGGCTTCAGCGGCGGGAACCTCTCCCCGCACCTGGCGTGGTCGGGGTTCCCGGCCGAGACCCGGAGCTTCGCGGTGACCTGCTACGACCCGGACGCCCCGACCGGCAGCGGGTTCTGGCACTGGGTGCTGTTCGACGTCCCGGCCGACGTGACCGAGCTGCCGACCGGCGCGGGCGCCGAGGACGCCAAGATCGGCGTCCACGCGCGGTCAGACTACGGGATCAAGGCGTTCGGCGGCGCGGCCCCGCCGCCCGGCGACCCGCACCGCTACGTGTTCGCCGTGCACGCGCTGGACGTGGAGTCGCTCGGGCTGGACTCCGACACGATGCCCGCCGTGGTGGGTTTCAACATCACCGCGCACACCCTGGCCCGCGCGACCCTCGTCCCGGTTTACGGCTCCTGATCAGGCCCGTTTCCGGTCGGCTCGTACTCGCGAGCCGACCGGAACGCCCGGCGGGGGCGCGGGTCCTCGGCGAGGATGGCGTCATGGCGTTCCCCCTGATGCCCTTCTACGACGCGATCAACGTGGTCGCCTACGACGACCTCGATCCCGACGCCGTCGTCCGCGACCGGGAGCTCGGCGAACGCATCCGCGAGTACGGCAAGATCTGCCCCGCCGGTTCGCCCGACTTCGCGCTGGCCGTGCAGCGCGGCGCCGAGTGGCGCATCATCCACACCGGGGCGTGCGAGCCGGCCAGCGCCCGCTACGGACTGGCCGCCCACCTGCGCCGCGGCTCCGACCGGGAGCACGACCCGGCCCTGGTCCGCGCGATGCTCCGGGTCGCCGACCGGCTGGACCCCGAGGACGGCGAGCAGGTCCCCAAGGACGAGTGGGAGATCGGCGACCGGCGGTACCGGGTGATCCGCATCGAGAGGTTCACCCTGATCAACAAGTCGGGGATGGAGCCGCCGCGCGCCAGCGACGTGGAGCCGCCCAAGGAGCGGCACCTGCTGGAGGGCCACCTGATCGACCCGTTGGCCCCGGCGGGCCAGTGGGAGGCCCAGCTCCGCCTGAACCTGGTCACCTACCTGCCGCCGGCGGGCGGCGTCCCGCCGCAGGTCGCGCTGGAGGCCCGGCACGCGGTCCGGTCGCACCCGGCGGTGGTGCTGCTGCCGCCGGAGTACACGATCGTGGAGATCAGGGACGGCGGGCGTTCGTGGGAGCCGTTCGGCGGCGGCCACGGCCCGCTCCACGCGCGCGACTGGCTGGCGGCCTACTTCAGCGAGCTGCTGCCGAGGCTGCGCGAGTTCCAGGGCTCCCCCGGGACGGAGGAGGAGCAGGCGTCCTGGCGGCGGGCGGCGGACCGCGTGCGGGAGATGCCGGGCCCGGACTTCCTGGTGGCGGGGCGTCACTTCCGCACGGTGCGGGTGTCGCGGATGCTGCGATTGAGCACCGACGGCCCCGAACCACCACGCCCCTCGGACCAGGAACGGTACGGCTACGTCCCGCCGCCGTCGTGAGGGGCGTCGGGGCGGGTGGCGAGGGCGTGGCCGAGGGCCGTGCGGGTGTAGAGGACCGAGCGGCCGGTGCGGGAGCGGGTGACCAGGCCCGCTTCGCGCAGGGTCCGCAGGTGGTCGCCCACCGCTCCCAGGGTCATGTCGAGGCGGGCTGACAGCCAGGTCGTCGTCGCCGGGTCGGTCAGGGCCGCGAGGATCGCGGCGCGGGAGCGTCCCAGCAGGTTCGCCAGGGCCTCGGGGGGCGGGCCGGGCCTGCTCTCCCAGAGGGTGGCGATGCCCCGGGCCCGGTAGCAGAGGGACCGCGGCCAGGCCGGTTCGAGCTGGGCCGCCAGGTCGAAGAACGCCGTCGGCACGAACAGCAGGCCCCGGCCGCCCAGGTCGACGCGGCCGTCCGTGAGGCCGTGGACCTCGATCACCGAGTCGGCGGCGCGCCAGCGGACGCGGGGCGACAGGTCGTCCAGGGCCTCGGCCCAGCCGTAGGCCGCCAGGCGGCCCGCGCGGTACAGCAGGTCCTGGTCGAGGATCGCGCGCAGGACCGGCCAGTCGGGTTCCAGGAGGGTGCGCCAGGCCAGGTCGAGGGCCGTGGCGAAGTGCGCGACCACGTCGGGGGACTCCAGGACGGCCTGGGCCTCGGGATCCGGGAGCGTGCGGCCGTCGAGGTTGCGGGCCAGCTCGCGGCGGGCCAGGTCCGGCGGGGTCGCGCGGACCGCCGCCAGCTGCTCGGCGACCGTGATGTTCGGGCGGGTGGGCGGCGGGGCGTGGAAGTCGGCGTTGTAGGCGCCGCGCCGCCAGATGCCGACCACGGCGCGGACGGCCGGGTCGCGGGCGATCCGCCGGTAGGCGGGGGTGACGCGGGTGATCCACGGGGTCATCGGCCCGGCCAGGGCGGGGTTGGCGAGCAGGCCGAGCAGGGCGACCAGCTCGTGGAGCGGCGCGATCGCGAACCGGCTCGCCGCGATGTCGTGCGGTCCTACCCGGACCTCCTGGACCTTTCGTGCCATGACGAAACGTTAGCGGGGCGGCGGCGTTTCTCCCAGGGTTGCGCGCATGGTCACCGATGCCTCCTCGCGGGTCCGGTACGCCGACGTCTTCGGCGTGGGCGGGTTCCGCGTCCTGTTCACCCTCCAGACGTTGCTCGTGGTGAGCGACACCATGCGGATCCTGGCGCTGTCGGTGCTGGTGTTCGAACGGACCGGGTCGGCGTTCGCGACGGCGGTCACGTTCGGGGCCGGGTTCCTGCCCTACGTGGTGGGCGGGACGCTGCTGCTGGCGCTCGCCGACCGGGTGCCGGCGCGGACGCTGATGACCGGGTTCCACCTGCTGCGGTTCGGGGTGACCGGGGTGCTGGCGGCCGTGGACCTGCCGGTGCCCCTGGTGATCGTGCTGCTGTTCGGGATCGGGCTGTTCGCGCCGGTGGCGACGGCGTCGGCGAACGCGCTGCTGCCCGGCCTGCTGCCCGGCGACGCGTACGTGCTGGGCCGGTCGCTGTTCCTCATGACCTCGGCCGTCGCGCAGATCGCGGGCAACGGCGTGAGCGGTCTGCTGCTGGCCGTCATGCGTCCGCAGGGCGCGTTGTGGCTGGTGGCGGGGAGCGCGCTGGCGGCGGCCGCGCTCGCGTGGTTCGGCATGGCCGACCGTCCGGCGCGGCGTGCCGGGACGGGCGCCGTGCGGGAGACGCTGCGGACCAACCGGATGCTGCTGGCCGACCGCGGGACGCGGCGCCTGCTGCTGGCCCAGTGGCTGCCGATCTCGCTGACCGTCGGCGCGGAGGGCGTGCTGGTCCCGTACGCGGCCGGGCTCGGGCGGCCGGACGCGGCGGGGGCGGTCATGGCGGCGATGTCCGCGGGCATGTTCGCCGGGCACCTGGTGGTCGGGCGGTTCGTCGCGCCCGCGTGGCGGGAGCGGCTGGCGCTGCCGCTGGCGTTGCTGCTGGGGGCGCCGCTGCTGGCGTTCGCGCTGCGGCCGGGGCTGGTGGCGGCGTGCGTGCTGGGGGCGGTCGCGACGTTCGGGCTGAGCTACGAGCTGGCGTTGCAGCGGCCGTTCGTCGACCGGGTGCCCGAGGAGGTGCGCGGGCAGGCGCTCGGGCTGGCGGCCATCGGGGTCATGAGCGGGCAGGGGGCGGCGATGGCCGCGGCGGGCGGGCTGGCCGACGTGCTGGACCCCGGCCTGGTGATGGCGGCCTGCGGGGCGGCGTCGGTGGTGGCGGCGCTGTGTCTGGTGCGGCGGAGCGGGTGACCGCCCCGCCGCCCGTCGGCCCGGGCCGGAGGGCCGCTACTGCCAGGGGAACCTGTCGGCGAACGCCGGCTTCAGGTCGTCCAGCCAGATCGCCGCGGGGTCGTACTTGGCGAAGAACGGCTTGTTGACCAGCTCGGCGTCGCGGCACTGGATGAAGTGGAGCTGGAACACCCTCTCCCCGAACAGGTCCAGCACGCCGTCGACGCAGACCTTGCCGGGGGTGGCCGACATGGACGGGCCGCGGACCGTGCGGGACAGGCCGGAGACGTTCTTGTAGGCGTTCCGGAAGATCTCGTAGGCCTCGGCCAGCGGGACCGCGAAGTAGTCCTGCGGGCCTGTGTCACGCTCCACGAACATGTAGTACGGAACCATGCCCATGCGGGTCTGGGTCCGCCACATGGTCTCCCAGATCTTCGGGTCGTCGTTGATCGACCGGATCAGCGGGGCCTGGGTGCGGATGACCGCGCCGGTGTCGCGGATGCGGCGGACCGCCTCGGTGAGCACCAGCGGCTCCAGCTCGCGCGGGTGCGAGAAGTGGGCCATGAACGCCAGGTTCTTGCCCGACTCCACGATCTGCTCGAACAGGCGCAGCATGTCGTCGGCGTCCGGGTCGGTCACGAACTTCTGCGGCCAGTAGGCCAGCGACTTGGTGCCGATGCGGATCGACTCCAGCTGCTCCAGCTCCAGCAGCGGCTCCAGGTAGCGGCGCAGCACCGACTCACCCATGATCATGGCGTCGCCGCCGGTGATCAGAACGGAGGTGACCTCCGGGTGGGCGGCGACGTAGTCGCGCAGCTGGTGGGAGTCGTCGCCGGCCATCTTCAGGTCCGGTTCGCCGATGAACTGCGCCCAGCGGAAGCAGTAGGTGCAGTACGCGTGACAGGTCTGCCCCTGCTTGGGGAAGTACAGGACGGTCTCGTCGTACTTGTGCTGCAGACCGGGGACCTTGCCGTCGCCGAAGCTCGGGATGTTGAGCTCCATCTGGCCGGCGGGGTGGGGGTTGAGCTTCATCCGCACCCGGTTCGCGGCCGCCTCGACCTCGGCCTTGGGGGCCTCGCGACACAGCAGGTCCGACAGCACGGCGACGTCCTCGGCCGGCAGCATGTCCGGCTGCGGGAAGACCAGGCGGTAGATCGGGTCGTCGGGCGCCGCGGTCCAGTCGATGAGTTCCTCAAGGACGTAGGCGTTGGTCCGGAAGGGCAGCACGGTCGCCACCGCCCGGGTGGCCAACTGCTCCTCGGGCGAGAGACCGGCGCGAGCGGTGAGCTCGTCCAGGTGCTTCGCCGTGAAGGCGCGGAACTTGCGACCGGTGGATCGCACTTCGGGAGCCGCGTCGTTCACCAGTGTCACGTGTTGGTACTCCTTGAAGGTCAGCGGGGGACGCGCCAGGCGGCGCGCCGTCACGGACTGTGATCAATCTGGCCCGGGCCACCCCCATTGAAGCGGTTGGAGACGGTAAATACCGAATAGTTACCCTCTACAGGCTACAAAGAAGCAGGTAAGCGATAGTAAGGGCATATCCCTACAGCTCCGGATCGGGCGGCTCGCCCCTTGTAGAACGATTACAGGTCGTGAAGGTCGCGGGCCTCACCCGGTCCTTATGCTGGTACGCCGATACTGATCGCAGTGCGAGACTGTGTGGAGGGTCACGGGACGCAAACGCGCCCCGACTCGTCGGACAGGTAGAGGAACGGGCGTAGAGCAGGCATAAAGGCGGGCGACGGGCGGCGAGAGGGGGCTCCGTGGGTTCGGTCGAGGAGGACTCGGGACCGGGACGGGCGCCGCTGGTCGCCGTGGCCGCCGCGGTGGTGGCCGCGGTCAGCTACAGCACCTTCCTGCTGGAGCATCTCCTCAGCCCCGACCTGGACGTCATCAACGGCTACGTGTCCGAGCTGTCGGCCGAGAACCAGCCGTCCCACCTGGTCTACAGCGGCGGCGACTTCGTCACCGGCCTGCTGTCGATCACGGTGGCGGTGACCGCGCTGCTGACGCTGCGGCGGCGGCGCTGGGCGGTGACCGGCTGGGTGTTCCTGGCGCTGTTCGGGCTGTGCGCGATCGGCGACGCGATCTTCCCGCTGGACTGCGCGCCGAGCCTCCAGACCTGGTGCGCGCTGCGCGAGCGAAGCGGCGAGGTGTCGTTCTCGCACCAGTTCCACGCGGTGACCAGCAGCCTGGTGATCGCGTGCGGGGTGGCGGCGCTGCTGACGCTGTCGATCGCCGCGCGCCGGTACGGCTGGTGGCCGCCGCTGGCGCGCTGGGGGTGGATGCTGGCGCTGGCCGAGACGGTGTTCGCGCTGAGCACGGTGCTGGCGATGCTGCTGGGCCGGTGGCTCGGCATCATCCAGCGGGTGCAGATCAGCGTGCTGGTGCTGGGCCTGGTGACGGTCGCGTGGGCGCTGTGGGCCGACCGGCGCCGCCGGGAGGCCCGGTCGCGTCCGCCGCAGACCGCCCGGGAGGCGTCGTGACGATCGTGGACGCCGGGGACGAGCAGGTGCACGTGGTGGAGACGGGGCGGCCCGGCGCCGCGCCGCCGCTGCTGCTGACCTCGGGGCTGGGCAGCGCCTGGTTCGACTGGCAGCCGTCGGTGGAGCTGCTGAACGCCGGGCACCGCGTGATCGCGTTCGACCGGCCGGGCCTCGGGCTGAGCCCCGCCGGGAAGGCCCCGCCGAGCCTGCGCCGCGAGATCCGCCTGCTGGCCGACCTGGCGCGGTGGGCGGGCCCGCCGGTGGTGCTGCTGGCGCACTCGATGGCCGGGTTCCACGTCGAGGCGCTGGCCCGCGTCCATCCGGAGCTGGTCGCCGGGATGGTGCTGGTCGATCCCAGCTACGAACGGCGGCTGGCGTGCCCATCGTTCCGCATCGCGGCGGCGGCGACGGGCGCGACGCGCGCGGCGGGCCACCTTCTGAACGTCACCCGGGCCGCGCGGCTGCTCGGGCCGCTGGGCCGCCGGATCGTCATGCGCTTCACCAGCCGCCGCGACGAGCCGGTGGACGGCGAGGTCGTGCGGTCGGTGTACGGGCGCGGCACGGTCCTCGGCACGGTCCTGGCCGAGGAGCTCGCCTACCGGGAGATGGCCGCCGACCTGGAGGCGCTGCGCGGACGGCTGCCGTTCCCGCCGATCCCGCTGGTCGTGCTGACCGCGCTCGGCGACGCCTCCGACCCCGAGGACGCGCAGAAGTGGGTCGAGGACCACGCCCGACTGGCGGCGATGAGCCCGCGGGGCGAGCACGTGATCCTGCCGGACACGCTGCACATGGTGCAGCTCGACCGCCCCGACGCGGTCGCCGACGCGGTGGCCCGCGTGCTCCAGGAGGCGGCGTGAGCGCCCCGGAGGCGGGCGGGAGGCAGGGCGTGAGCCCGCCGGAGGGGCGTGGGAGGCAGGGCATGGTCCGGCTCGGGGCGTTGGTGGCGGCGCTGGTCGTGCTGGTGAGCGGGTGCGACCTCATGGCCCGGATCTCCGAGGGGGCCTACCGCAACGCCGTCACCGACGGCGTGGTCAACGAGATGGGCGAACGCGGCATCGCGCTGACCGGCCGTCCCGACTGCGCGTGGCTGCGCGAGGGGCCGCCGGGGACGGTGCGGATCTCCTGCACGGCCACGACGCGTTCCGGGGAGCCGGTGCGGGTCGAGGGGGTCGTCGACGACGCCGAGAGCGACCGGCCGCGCGAGCGGTACACGGTCACCGTGGGGGGCCGTGAGGTGCTGCGGCAGGACTGTCTCGGGCTCGGCTGCGGCCAACGTTCTTGATCTCGCAAGGAACCCGTCCGGGCAACGGAAAACACCATCCCGTCCGGGCGTGGCGGCACCGCGCGGCGGTAACGCTACCGTCGTGAAGTCCATCCCTCTGAAGTCCGTCCCTCGGAAGCCCGTGCTCTTCGGGCTGCTCGCGCTGGCGGTGGTCGGCGTGGGCGCCGCCGTCGTCTACGTCACCCTCATCGACGTGAAGGAGCTGCGCCACCCCACGCAGGCGAAGCTGCGCGGCGCGGTCCCGCATGCCGCCACCGCCGAGCTACAGGCCCGGGGCGTCGCCCTGAACACCGGCCTGACGTGCCAGGACATGCCGGGCTGGACCAAGGAGAAGATGCGCGTCGCCTGCACCGGCAAGGCCGCCGGGAACAAGCGCGTGCAGGTCATCGCCACCGGCGAGGAGGCCACGCGGGACCACTACTACACGATCCTCGTGGACGGCCGTCCCGTCGTGGAGAACGCCTCCTGCCTCGGCCCCGACTGCAAGGCGAAGGAGTAGCGGCTCCGGGGGTGGTTGGCCGTCCGTTGCCAGGGCATGGCCGGGGAGGTCCTACCATGCGGTGAGCAGCCGTCCTGTGCCGCGCCCCGCCCTCACCACCCCAGTTGGAGTCGCCATGAGCCCCGCGCCGATCGCGGTGGACACCATGGGCGGCGACCACGCCCCCGAGGAGATCATCGCGGGGGCGGTGACGGCGGTGCGGGAGCACGGCGTGCCGCTGGTGCTGGTCGGGCAGGCCCCCCGGATCCGCCGCGCGCTGGACGGGCTCGGCGTGGCGGGCGAGATCCCGATCGTGCACGCCGACGAGGCCCTGGACATGGGCGAGGGCGCGCTGGCCTCGTGGCGCAAGCCCAAGTCGTCGATCGCGATCGCCTGCCACCTGATCAAGCAGGGGCGGGCGTCGGCGCTGGTGTCGGCGGGCAGTACCGCCGGGGTGGTGGCGACCGCGCGGCTGCGGCTGCGGGGCCAGCAGGGCGTGATGCGCCCGGCGATCGCGGTGACGCTGCCGACCGTCCCCCGGCCGACGGTGCTGCTGGACGCGGGCGCGACGGCCGACGTCAAGCCCGAGACGCTGGTGCAGTTCGCGGCGCTCGGCACCGCGTACGCGCAGATCCGGCTGGGGCTGGAGCGGCCGTCGGTGGGGCTGCTGAACATCGGCGCCGAGAGCAGCAAGGGCAACAAGCTGGCCAAACGCGCCCACGAGCTGCTGGCCTCGGGGAACCACGCGGTGGAGTTCGCCGGGAACGTGGAGGGCCACGATCTGCTGCGCGGCATCGTGGACGTGATCGTCACCGACGGGTTCACCGGGAACGTGGCGCTCAAGACCATGGAGGGCACCGTGCGGACGGCCTTCCACGAGATGAAGCAGGCGGTGACCGGGAGCCGGACCGCCAAGGTGGGGGCGTTCCTGCAACGCCGCCGCCTGGTGGAGCTGCGCGAGCGTCTGGACTCCGACACCTACGGCGGCGGCGTCCTGCTGGGGCTGAACGGCACCGTCGTCATCGCGCACGGCGCGGCGCGGGCACGGGCGATCACGTCGGCGTGCGTGCTGGCCCACGAGCTGGCCGCCGGGCGGATCGTGGAGCGGATCAGGGAGCAGATCGCGGCGACGCGGACGTCCCGGTTCGGCCGGTGGACGCACGGCGGCGACGACAAGGACCGGCAGAACGACAAGCAGGCCGAGAGGCCGGTCGAGGGACCGGAGGAGGGCGAGGCCGCCGAGAAGGCCCCGGTGAAGGCTCTGGAGAAGGCTCCGGCGAAGGCCGTCGAGAAGCCCGCCGAGCCCGCCGCCGAGGAGAGGCCCGCCGAACCCGAGCCCGTGGAGCCTCCGCCGGGCTGAGCCGGGATTGCCCCCTCCGTCCCCGGGGAAGATCGACGTTCGGGGGCAACGTGACGCAGACAGACGACGCAACGGGGGCGCGCGGTCTGACCGCGGCGCAGGTACGCGCGCGGGTGGCGGCGGGCCGCACCAACGACGTGCCGCGGCGGTCCAGCCGTTCGGTGGGCGAGATCCTGCGGGCGAACATCCTCACCCGCTTCAACGCGCTCATCGGCACGCTGTTCGTGCTGGTGATGATCTTCGGGGAGTGGCCGGACGGCCTGTTCGGCGGGATCATCGTCGCCAACTCGGCCATCGGCGTGATCCAGGAGCTGCGCGCCAAGCGCACCCTGGACCGGCTCGCGGTGGTCGGCGAGACCCCGGTGCGCGTACGGCGCACTGGAACGGTCCAAGAGATCTCCCAGCGGGCCGTCGTGCTCGGCGACCTGATCGTCCTCGGCACCGGCGACAGGATCCCGGTGGACGGCCCGGTGGTGGACTCCCGGGGCCTGGAGGTGGACGAGTCGCTGCTGACCGGCGAGGCCGACCCCGTGCACAAGGGCCCCGGCGACCCGCTGCGGTCGGGCAGCTTCGTGGTGGCGGGCGGCGGGACGTTCACGGCCGAGAGGGTGGGGCGCGAGGCGTACGCCGCGCGGCTGGTGGAGGAGGCCAGCCGGTTCACGCTGTCGCGGTCGGAGCTGATGGAGGGCATCGACCGGTTCCTCAAGTACGTCACCTGGCTGATCGTCCCGACCTCGGTCCTGCTGTTCGTCAGCCAGTTCACGGCGGCCCGGGACGTGTCGGACGCGGTGGTCGGCGCGGTCGCCGGGGTCGTCACGATGGTCCCCGAGGGGCTGGTGCTGATGACCAGCATCGCGTTCGCCGTGGGCGTCGTGCGGCTGGGGCGGCGCGGGGCCCTGGTCAACGAGCTGCCCGCCATCGAGGGCTTGGCGCGGGTGGACGTGCTGTGCGTGGACAAGACCGGCACGCTCACCGAGCCCGGCATGGACCTGGACCGGGTCGTGGTGCTGGACGACGCGCTGCCCGCCCGCGAGGCGCTCGCCGCGCTGGCCGCCGGGGACCCGGACCCGAACGCGACGATGCTGGCCGTCCGGCGGGGCCTGGACGCGCCCGACCCCGGCTGGAAGGTCGCGGGCGCGGTGCCGTTCTCGTCGGCGCGCAAGTGGAGCGGGATGGAGTTCGCGGGCGAGGGCGCGTGGGTGCTCGGGGCGGCGGACGCGCTGCTGGGGCCCGGCGACCCGTTCCGGGAGCGGGCCGAGGAGCTGGGCGCGACCGGGCTGCGGGTGCTGGCGCTGGCGCGGGTCCCGGCGGGGGCGCTCACGGAGCCGGACGCGCCGGAGGCGACCGCGGACGCCGAGCCCGCCGCGCTGGTGGCGCTGCGGCAGCGGCTGCGGGCCGAGGCCCCGGCGACCCTGGCGTACTTCGCCGAGCAGGGCGTCGCCGTCAAGGTCATCTCCGGCGACGACCCCGCCTCGGTCGGCGCGATCGCCCGGGCGCTGGACCTGCCCGGGGCCGACCACCCGGTGGACGCCCGCACCCTGCCGTCCGGCCCGCGCGAGATGGGGAGGGTGCTGGAGGGCAACTCGGTGTTCGGGCGGGTCAGCCCGCGGCAGAAGCGGCAGATGGTCAAGGCGTTGCAGGGCAGGGGGCACACGGTCGCGATGACCGGCGACGGCGTCAACGACGTCCTCGCCCTCAAGGACGCCGACCTGGGCGTGGCGATGGGCTCGGGCAGCGGCGCGACCCGCGCCGTCGCGCAGATCGTGCTGCTGGACAACAGCTTCGCCACGCTCCCCCACGTGGTCGGCGAGGGCCGCCGCGTGCTCGGCAACATCGAGCGCGTCGCCAACCTGTTCCTCACCAAGACCGTCTACTCGATCATCCTGGCGGTGCTGGTCGGGCTGGTGCACGTGCGGTTCCCGTTCCTGCCCCGGCACCTGACGCTGATCAGCACGCTGACCATCGGCGTCCCGGCGTTCTTCCTGGCGCTGGCCCCGAACCTGGAACGCGCCCGGCCCGGCTTCGTGCCGCGCGTGCTGCGCTTCGCGGTCCCGGCGGGCCTGGCGTGCGGGGTGGCGACGTTCGCGGGCTACCTGCTGGCGACGGAGAACCCGCGGACCCGGTTCGCCGAGGACTCCTCGACGGCGGCGCTGTCGCTGTTCCTGCTGGCGCTGTGGGTGCTGCTGCTGATCGCCCGCCCGTGGAACTGGTGGCGGCTCGGCATGGTCGTCGCGATGGGCGCGGTGTTCCTGGTCGTGCTGGCGGTGCCGGATCTGCGCGTGTTCTTCGCCCTGTACCCCGACAACCTGCACAACGCCCTGGTGGCGCTGGGCATCGCGGTCCTGGCGGGCCTGCTGCTGGTGGTGGCGCTGCGCCTGGACCGCTGGTTCCTCTCCCGCCGGCGGGAGTGAAAGATCTTCGGCGTCGTGGACATGGACGGGTGACATGACACCGTTCGAGAGGATCCACGACGTGGGGTGCCGGTGTGGATGAGGACGAGTTCGCCGAGCTGTACGAGCGGAACTTCCGGCCGCTTCTCGGGTACGCGCTGCGGCGGTGCGCGTCGGCGGACGACGCGGCCGACGTCGTCGCCGAGACGTTCGCCGTCGCATGGCGGCGGGCCGACGAGCTGCCGGAGGGCGACGACGCGCGGCTGTGGCTGTACGGCGCGGCGCGCCGGGTGCTGGCCAACCACCGGCGCGGCGAGCAGCGGCACGCGTTGCGGACCGCCGCGCTGCGGGCCGAGCTCGCCGCCGTGCCCGTGCGGCACGAGCCGGGCGGGTCGACGGTCGTGGACGTGTTCCGCAGGCTGCCCGAGGCCGACCGGGAGCTGCTGTCGCTGGTCGCGTGGGAGGGACTGGCGGTCCCGGAGATCGCCAGGGTGCTCGGGTGCTCGCGGAACGCGGTGAGCATCCGGCTGCACCGGGCCCGCAAGCGGTTCGCCCGCGCGCTACGGGCCGCCGGGGTGGATGACGCGCGGGCCGCCCGGCTCGTCGCGGAGAAAGGAGCTTTGACATGAGCGTCGACGACGTGGTGGCCGGGCTCTCACCCGTTCGCGACGAGCAGGTCACGGTGAAGGGCGACCGGGAACTGCTGCGCGCGATCCTGACGGAGGAGTCCGCGGCGGACGCTCCCCGCCGCAGGCCGCGCTTCCGGCTGGTGCTGGGGGTCGCCCTGGCGACGGCGGCGGTGGTGGTCGGACCGGTCGCGCTGAACGTGGTCGGCGACGACCCCGTGCGCAGCTATGCCAACGCGGCCGTCGCCATCGAGAAGCGGGACGACACCTACGAGGTCAGCGTCAAGGACGCGTTCGCCGACCAGCGGAGGTTCCGGGAGGCGTTCGCGAAGTTCGAGCTGGACGTGCGGCTGTTCATCACGCCGGTCTCGCCGGGCAACGAGCGCCGCGTCTTCGCGAAGGGCGGTGGCGGGGCCCCGAACGCCCCCGCCGACCGGCAGATCGACATCTCCGTCACCCCGTGCCCGAAGGGCGGGAACGCCTGCCCGATGCGGGTGCGCATCAGCAACGCCCTTCCCGGCGACCGCCTGCTCATCCAGCTCGGCCGCCGGGCCCGGTCCGGTGAGCCGTACGCCGACACCATCTCCTCCCAGTCGAGCCGCTACATCGTTCCCTGGATGCAGCCGCTGGGAAGCCGTGATCTGCGGTCGGTCCTGCGGCTCGTGCACAACAAGGGGCTGAAGGCCCACTACGCGATCGGCAGGACGAATCCCGGCGGCGGGGAGTCGATGCGGTTGCCGTCCCTGGCGTGGAAGCCGATCGGCAACCGGCCCGTCATGCGCGTGTGGCCCTACAGCTCCGACGCCGTCGTCATCCTCGTCAAGGAACGCCCCGGCGACCCGGAGAAGAGCGACCCCGCCCGGATGGATCCCTACGGGGTCAGAAAGCACCTCACGGGCGGCTGAAAGGGCGGTCCCGGCGCGTGGGGTGGCGATGGCGGGCGTGGGTCGCCACCCACGCGCCGAAGAACGTCAGCAGCGCCCCCGGCACGATCGCGATCGCCAGCAGGGCGTGCACGAACCCGTTCGCGCCCTCGATCCAGCCGAGCGTCCCCCCGACCAGCAGCACGAGCATGGCGGCCGTGACGAGCCCGAGCGCCGCGGCCGCCCATGCGGCCCGCCGCGCCGTGGCACGGCTGATCGGCGGAACACGCAGTGGTTGCTGTTTCATCGTGAACACCCGGATCCGGTTCCCGTTCTGTTCACTTTCATACCCATGGAACCGGATATTCCCCCTCCAGCGACCTACGTCGCCGCCCCCTCCCCGACATCCGGCCTTCCCCCGCCATCACCCTGACCGCGGAGAGGGCGCCGAGGACGGCGGACACGACCACCAGCGCCAGACAGATCCGCGAACGCCGATGACCGGGGCGGCCGGACGGGCTCTCGTGGTTCCGCTCGGTGAACGTCCAGGGCCCGCGCGGCACCCCCGGGAGCCATGAAGGTCACCCGCGTCTGACCGGGGGCTCCCGGTCGGCCCGCAGGATCGTGTCGAGCAGGCCGGGGAAGCGGGTCTCCAGGTCGTCGCGGCGCAGGGAGACCAGGCGGCGGGTGCCCGCGACGCGGGTGCGGGTGACCCCGGCCTCCCGCAGGGTCTTGAAGTGGTGGGAGGCGGTGGAGGGGGGCAGGTCCCCGGCGCAGTCGCCCGTCCCGGCCTCGGCGCCGTCGGCGAGCCCGGCGACCAGCCCGCGGCGGACGGGGTCGGCCAGGGCGAACAGCACGGCGCTCAGGTCGATCTCGTCGGCGGCGGGGTGGTGCAGCTCGCGCATGGCTCCAACCTACCCGTGTTTCGAGAATCGTTGAAATACGGCGAGCAGTGTGCTGGACTCTTATTTCCAAAGTTCTCGAAGTTTCGAAGGAGTCTCCGCATGCCCTCCCCCCGACTGCTCGTGCTCGCCGCGGGCGCGTTCGCCATCGGCGTCGACGGGTTCGTGATCGCGCCGATCCTGCCGGAGCTGGCGGCGCGCCTGGACGTCTCGCTCGCCGCCGCCGGGCAGCTCGTCACCGTGTTCACGCTGGTCTACGCGCTGGCCGCGCCCGTGCTGGCGACGGCGACCGCGCGCTGGGACCGCCGGGTCGTGCTGGCCGGGACGCTGGTGGTCTTCAGCGCCGGGAACGCCCTCTCGGCGGTCGCGGCGGACTACCCGCTGATGATGGCCTCCCGCGTGGTGGCCGCGCTGGGCGCGGCCCTGTTCCTGCCGACCGCCTCCGCGACGGCCGTCACCCTCAGCCCGCCCGACCGGATGGGCCGGGCGCTGGCGCTGGTCATGGGCGGGCTCAGCGCCGCCGGGCTGGTCGGCGTTCCGGTCGGGACGCTGCTGGCGCAGGCCGTCGGAGCGAGCGGGGTGTTCTGGCTGGTCACCGGCGTGGGGCTGGCCGCCGCGGCGGGCGTGGCGGTGCTGCTGCCGTCCGTCCGGATCCCGGCGACGCTGACGCTGCGGGAACGGCTCGCGCTGGCGGCCCGGCCCCGCCTGGCCGCGCTGCTGGCCACCACCGCGCTGGCGATGGCCGGGGCGTTCACGACGATCACCTACATCGCGCCGCTGCTGGCCGAGGCCGCGGACGTGACCGGGCGCGGGCTGACGGTCGTGATGGCGGTGTCGGGGCTGGCGAGCGTGGTCGGCGTCGCGGTCGCGGGCCGCGCCGTGGACGCGCGCGGCGGGCGGGCCGTGCTGGCGGCGGCGCTCACGGCGCTGACGGCCGG